>JAHDDQ010000093.1 GCA_020629275.1 Tenacibaculum sp.
GAGCACTTGGTTTACACCCAAGGGGTCAGGGGTTCGAATCCCTTCGCGCCCACAAATAAAAACCTCCGATTATTCGGAGGTTTTTTGTTTTTTATACTAATTCTAATAGTATAGTTTTTTGTAAATTCGCGAAACATACAAATTAGAAAAATTCTCTTCATGAATTTAAAACTTTCAAAAAAGAAAATATTAGTAACAGGAGGAGCTGGTTTTATCGGTTAAATTTATGTGAAAAGCTGTTAGATATGGATAATCACGTAGTCTGTCTAGATAATTTTGCCACTGGAAAGAAAGAAAATTTAGCCCCATTTTTAAGTAAAACTAATTTTACACTAGTTGAAGGTGATATTAGAAATATAGAAGATTGTAAGAAAGCAGTAAAGGGATGTGAGTTTGTTTTGCATCAAGCGGCTTTAGGTTCTGTACCTAGATCTATAAAAGACCCAATAACATCAAATGATGTAAATGTTTCAGGTTTCTTAAACATGCTTATTGCGTCGAGAGATGAAGGGGTGAAAAGGTTTGTGTATGCAGCAAGTTCATCTACTTATGGAGATTCAGAGGCATTGCCTAAGATTGAAGATAACATAGGGAAGCCCTTATCACCATATGCAATAACCAAGTATGTTAATGAATTATACGCGGATGTATTTTCAAAAACGTATGAAATAGATACGATAGGATTACGTTATTTCAATGTTTTTGGAAGGAGACAAGACCCAAATGGAGCTTACGCTGCAGTAATACCAAAATTTGTAAGTCAATTTATGCGTGGAGAATCACCAATTATTAATGGAGACGGCTCTTATTCTAGAGATTTTACATATATTGATAATGTAGTTCAAGCGAATATACTAAGTATGTTAGCAGAAGATGGAAAAGCATTAAACCAAGTATATAATGTTGCTTTTGGAGATCGAAATACGCTATTAGATTTAGTGTCTTATATAAAAGAATATTTATCAGTTTTTGATACATCTATTGCTGACGTAGAGATTAAGTATGGGCCAAATCGAGTTGGTGACATACCACATTCACATGCAAGCATAGATAAGGCTAAAGAATTACTAAAATATAACCCTGAATATTCATTACAGAACGGTTTAGAGGAAGCTGTAAAATGGTATTGGGAAAATTTATAAGAAAATGAATGAGATTAAGATAGCTGTTATAGGTTTAGGGTACGTAGGTTTACCTTTAGCTAGATTGTTTGCGACCAAATATTCTGTAGTAGGGTTCGATATAAATCAAGGAAGAATTAACGAGTTAATGTCAGGAACAGATTCGACATTAGAAATAGAAGATGAAGTTTTACAATCTGTATTAGTTACGGAAAGTTCAAAAGATAAAGGATTATACTGTTCAACATTAGTTGAAGATATAGCAGATTGTAATTATTATGTTGTGACAGTACCTACACCTGTAGATAAAAATAATCGTCCGATTTTAACCCCTTTAATCAGATCAAGTGAAACGGTAGGAAAAGTTTTAAAAAGAGGAGATATAGTAATTTATGAATCTACTGTTTATCCAGGAGTAACAGAAGAAGAATGTATTCCAGTTCTAGAAAACGTTTCGGGTTTAGAGTTTAACAAAGATTTCTTTGCAGGGTATTCACCAGAACGAATTAACCCGGGGGATAAAAAGCATACAGTAGATAAAATTTTAAAAGTGACTTCAGGTTCAACAGAATCTGTAGGGAAAAAAGTAGACGATTTATATAATTCGGTTATCACAGCAGGAACTCACCTAGCACCAACAATTAAAGTAGCAGAAGCAGCTAAAGTGATAGAAAATTCACAGAGAGACATTAATATTGCTTTCGTAAATGAACTTGCTAAAATCTTTAACTTGATGGATATTAACACACACGATGTGTTAGAAGCGGCTGGGACGAAATGGAATTTTTTGCCTTTTAAACCCGGATTAGTAGGAGGACACTGTATTGGTGTAGATCCATATTACCTAGCACAAAGAGCGCAAGAATTTGGATATCATCCAGAAATCATATTGGCAGGTAGAAGACTTAACGATGGGATGGGAAGTTATGTAGCCTCAGAAGTAGTTAAACTCATGATTCAAAATGATATCAGGATAAAAAGTGCTGAAGTATTAGTTTTAGGAATAACATTCAAGGAGAATTGTCCAGACGTACGCAATACAAAAGTAGTTGATGTGATTCATGAGCTTAGTGACTACGGAACAAATGTTACGATCTATGACCCATGGGCAAATAGTGAGGAGGTTTTACATGAATATGGACTAGAATCTGTACAGAAATTACCTGAAAAAACTTTCGATGCTATCGTTTTAGCTGTAGCGCATAAGGAATTTAAAAATATTAATTATTCATCTATAAGAAGAGATAAAACTATAATATATGATGTTAAAAATGTCCTGCCAAACGATCTGAAAAATAAAACATTATAATGAAGAATTTCGTTTTATTAGGAGTTGCAGGCTATATAGCACCAAAGCATTTGAAAGCTATTAAAGAAACACGTAGTAATTTAGTAGCATCTCTTGATAAGAACGATAGTGTTGGGATTTTAGATAGTTATTTTCCGGAGTCTAATTTTTTTACTGAATACGAGCGACTCGATCGCTTTTTAGAAAAAATTAAAAGGAGAAACCAGATAAAAATAGATTACTTCAGTATTTGTACTCCCAATTACTTGCATGACTCTCATATTCGAATGGCATTAAGAACAGGAGCTAATGCTATTTGTGAAAAACCATTAGTCTTGAACCCATGGAATCTCGATGCTCTTGAAGCCATAGAAAAAGAAAGTGAAGGAGACGTAAATACAATTCTCCAATTAAGGCTGCATCCCAGTATAGTTCAACTTAAGAAAAAGATAAGTTCATCTGTTAATAAGCAAAAGTATGATGTAGACTTAACTTACATAACCTCTCGAGGTAATTGGTATGACGTTTCATGGAAAGGAGATGAGTCAAAATCTGGAGGAATAGCAACAAATATTGGAGTACACTTTTTTGATATGTTGATTTGGGTTTTTGGTGATGTTCAAGAATGTGAAGTACACCATAGAAAAAAAGACACAATAGCAGGTTTTTTAGAACTTAAGGAAGCTAGGGTACGTTGGTTTTTATCTATTGACAAAGAATCATTACCTAATGAAACGAAATTAAGAAATCAAAAAACCCATCGTTCTATAACTATAAATGGAGAGGAAATAGAGTTTAGTGATGGGTTTGAAGAGCTCCACACACAGAGTTACTTTGAAATTATAGAGAACAGGGGATTTAAGCTTAAAGACTCAAGGAAAACTATTGAACTGATCCACGACATAAGAAATAAAGAAACTGTTAATAAAAATGAAAAACACTTTTTATTATAGAATAACTTAATATATTTGCGTCCTAAAAAGGAAATAGAAATGAAAGTAGGTATTACCTTTAGTGCCTTTGATTTACTTCATGCTGGGCATATTAAAATGTTGGAAGAAGCCAAAAGACAATGTGATTATTTAATTTGTGGACTTCAGACTGATCCTACCTTAGACCGACCAGAGAAAAATAGACCAGTACAATCAGTTGTAGAGCGTTACATTCAATTGAAAGGATGTAAGTATGTAGATGAAATAGTACCATATGCAACTGAACAAGATTTAGAGGATGTCCTAAGGTCTTTTCATATAGATGTTCGGATAATAGGTGATGAATATGCTAATAGAAAATTTACAGGAAGGGACTATTGTGAGAAAAAAGGAATAAAATTATATTTCAATAAGAGAGAACATCGTTTCTCAAGTAGCGGATTAAGGAAAGAAGTACACGAGAAAGAAAGTTTAAAATCTAAAGACAAATAACAAATGAATATAGCTGTTATAGGAACAGGTTATGTCGGGTTAGTTTCAGGAACTTGTTTTTCTGAAATGGGAAATAACGTTATATGTGTCGATATTGATCAACATAAAATAGAAAAGCTTCAAAAAGGGATCATACCAATTTACGAACCAGGATTGGAAAAGATGGTGCTAGAGAACTTAGGAAATAATAATTTGTCTTTCACAAATAATCTAGAAAAAGCACTAATAAATTCAGAAATAGTTTTCATAGCTGTAGGGACGCCTACGGGTGAAGATGGATCAGCTGATTTACAATACGTAACATCAGTAGCAAGAACTATAGGAGAAAAAGTAAGAAAGGATTTAATAATAGTAAATAAGTCAACCGTACCAGTGGGTACAGCAGATAAAGTAAAGAAAGAAATTCAAGAGGCCTTGGAAAAAAGGCATATTGAAATAAAATTTGATGTCGTTTCAAATCCTGAGTTTTTGAAAGAAGGTGATGCTATTAATGATTTTATGAAACCAGATAGAATTGTAATTGGCGCCGAATCAGATTATGCGTTTAAAAAAATGAAAGAATTATACAGCCCTTTTTTTAGAACACACGATCGCTTTATAACTATGGATGTACGTTCAGCAGAAATGACAAAATATGCAGCTAATGCAATGTTAGCTACTAAGATTTCATTTATGAATGAAATAGCTAATATATGTGAAAGAGTTGGTGCAGATGTAAATAATGTTCGTATTGGAATAGGGTCAGATAGCCGAATAGGTTATAGTTTTATTTATCCAGGAGTAGGTTATGGAGGTTCTTGTTTTCCAAAAGATGTAAAAGCCTTAAAGAGAACCGCAGAGGAGAAAGGTTATAGTCCTGAATTAATCAATTCAGTTGAAAATGTTAATAATCGTCAGAAACTTGTCATTATTACTAAAATAGTAAGTAGATTTGGAGAGGATTTAAGGGGTAAAACCTTTGGAATTTGGGGGTTAGCATTTAAACCCGGGACTGATGATATGAGAGAAGCACCTTCATTAGAAGTAATTAAAGAATTAACAAAAAGAGGAGCAAAAATCAAGGTGTATGATCCTAAAGCTATGGAAGAGGCCCAACGTGAATATTTAAAAAGTTATGATAATATAGAGTATAAAGAGTATAAATATGAAGTTCTTAAAAATTCAGAAGCTTTAATATTACTTACAGAGTGGAAGGAGTTTAGGTCCCCAGATTTTAAAAAAATAAAGGAACAATTAAATCAATCAATTATCTTTGACGGTAGAAACCAGTATATAGCATACAATTTAGAAGAGAAAGGCATTGAATATTATAGAATAGGAAAATAATTAGAATGAATTTAAAACTTTCAAAAAAGAAAATATTAGTAACAGGAGGAGCTGGTTTTATCGGTTAAATTTATGTGAAAAGCTGTTAGATATGGATAATCACGTAGTCTGTCTAGATAATTTTGCCACTGGAAAGAAAGAAAATTTAGCCCCATTTTTAAGTAAAACTAATTTTACACTAGTTGAAGGTGATATTAGAAATATAGAAGATTGTAAGAAAGCAGTAAAGGGATGTGAGTTTGTTTTGCATCAAGCGGCTTTAGGTTCTGTACCTAGATCTATAAAAGACCCAATAACATCAAATGATGTAAATGTTTCAGGTTTCTTAAACATGCTTATTGCGTCGAGAGATGAAGGGGTGAAAAGGTTTGTGTATGCAGCAAGTTCATCTACTTATGGAGATTCAGAGGCATTGCCTAAGATTGAAGATAACATAGGGAAGCCCTTATCACCATATGCAATAACCAAGTATGTTAATGAATTATACGCGGATGTATTTTCAAAAACGTATGAAATAGATACGATAGGATTACGTTATTTCAATGTTTTTGGAAGGAGACAAGACCCAAATGGAGCTTACGCTGCAGTAATACCAAAATTTGTAAGTCAATTTATGCGTGGAGAATCACCAATTATTAATGGAGACGGCTCTTATTCTAGAGATTTTACATATATTGATAATGTAGTTCAAGCGAATATACTAAGTATGTTAGCAGAAGATGGAAAAGCATTAAACCAAGTATATAATGTTGCTTTTGGAGATCGAAATACGCTATTAGATTTAGTGTCTTATATAAAAGAATATTTATCAGTTTTTGATACATCTATTGCTGACGTAGAGATTAAGTATGGGCCAAATCGAGTTGGTGACATACCACATTCACATGCAAGCATAGATAAGGCTAAAGAATTACTAAAATATAACCCTGAATATTCATTACAGAACGGTTTAGAGGAAGCTGTAAAATGGTATTGGGAAAATTTATAAGAAAATGAATGAGATTAAGATAGCTGTTATAGGTTTAGGGTACGTAGGTTTACCTTTAGCTAGATTGTTTGCGACCAAATATTCTGTAGTAGGGTTCGATATAAATCAAGGAAGAATTAACGAGTTAATGTCAGGAACAGATTCGACATTAGAAATAGAAGATGAAGTTTTACAATCTGTATTAGTTACGGAAAGTTCAAAAGATAAAGGATTATACTGTTCAACATTAGTTGAAGATATAGCAGATTGTAATTATTATGTTGTGACAGTACCTACACCTGTAGATAAAAATAATCGTCCGATTTTAACCCCTTTAATCAGATCAAGTGAAACGGTAGGAAAAGTTTTAAAAAGAGGAGATATAGTAATTTATGAATCTACTGTTTATCCAGGAGTAACAGAAGAAGAATGTATTCCAGTTCTAGAAAACGTTTCGGGTTTAGAGTTTAACAAAGATTTCTTTGCAGGTTATTCGCCAGAGAGAATTAACCCAGGAGATAAAGAACATACTGTTGAGAAAATTTTAAAAGTAACTTCAGGATCAACTCCTGAGATTGGTGAAAAAGTAGATGAGTTATATAAATCTGTGATTACAGCGGGAACACATCTTGCACCAACAATTAAGGTAGCTGAAGCAGCAAAAGTTATAGAGAATTCCCAAAGAGACATTAATATAGCATTTGTTAATGAATTAGCTAAAATATTCGGTTTAATGAATATTAACACGCATGATGTTTTAGAAGCCGCAGGCACAAAATGGAACTTCTTACCATTTAAGCCAGGATTGGTAGGAGGTCATTGCATTGGTGTAGACCCTTATTATTTAGCGCAAAAAGCGCAAGAATATGGTTATCATCCAGAAATAATTTTAGCAGGAAGGAGGTTAAATGATAGCATGGGAGAATATGTAGCATCTGAAACAGTTAAATTGATGATTAAAAATGACATCAAAATAAAGAGTGCTAAAGTTTTAGTTTTAGGAGTTACCTTTAAAGAAAATTGTCCTGATGTCAGAAATACTAAAGTGGTAGATGTCGTAAGTTCATTAAGAGAATTTGGAACTGATATTACAATATACGATCCATGGGCAAATTGTGAAGAGGTTTATGATGAATATAATTTAAAATCAACGCAAACATTACCAGAGGAAAAGTTTGATGCTATAATTTTGACTGTGGCACATGAGGAGTTCAGAAAGTTAGATTTATTAAGTTTGAAGAAAGCGAAGTGTGTGGTTTATGATGTGAAGAATTTTTTTCAATTAGAAAAAGCTGATAAATTTTTGTAAGAATTAAATTAATAACTCAAAAAAGAAATGAAAAAAATATTAATAACAGGAGGTGCTGGTTTTATAGGTTCTCATGTAGTAAGGCTTTTTGTGAAAAAATACCCTGACTATGATATTTATAATTTAGATGCATTAACTTATGCTGGTAACTTGGAGAATCTAAGAGATATTGAGCATTTTCCTAATTACCAATTTATTAAAGGAGATATTAATGATTCTGATTTTCTTAATAAGTTATTTGAACTTAATAAGTTCAACAGTGTAATTCATTTGGCTGCAGAGTCTCATGTGGATAGATCAATTACTGATCCTCTAGCATTTGTTAAAACCAATATAATTGGAACAGTAAACCTTTTGAATTCTTATGTGAAATATTCGTCAAATGAATTAGGAGATGTTTTTTACCATGTGAGCACAGATGAAGTATATGGAACATTAGGTAAAACAGGTTTTTTTACAGAGACAACTTCATATTCACCAAATTCACCATACTCGGCCTCAAAAGCATCTTCTGATCATTTTGTTAGAGCTTATGGAGAAACTTATAAAATACCATATGTTATAAGTAACTGTTCCAATAATTACGGTCCTAACCAATTCCCTGAAAAATTAATACCGTTGTTTATAAACAATATTATAGAAAATAAATCATTACCTGTATATGGGGATGGAAATTATACAAGGGATTGGCTTTACGTAATTGATCATGCATTAGCGATAGATAAAGTTTTTCATGAAGGAAAAAATAAAGAGACCTACAATATAGGAGGCTTTAATGAGTGGAAAAATATTGACTTGGTAAAGCTTTTATGTAGAATGATGGATGAAAAGTTAAATAGAGACTTTGGTACTTCAGAAAAGCTAATAACTTTTATTAAAGACAGACCAGGTCATGATTTAAGATATGCTATTGATGCTAATAAAATTAAGAAAGAACTCGGTTGGAGCCCTAAAGTAACTTTTGAGCAAGGGTTAGAGAAAACTATTGATTGGTATTTTGAAAATCAAGATTGGATACAGAATGTTATTAATGGTGATTATAAAGCATATTATAATAGACAATATAAATAAGAAAAAATGAAAGGAATTATTTTGGCAGGAGGTTCAGGAACTAGATTATATCCATTAACAATAGCTGTTAGTAAACAATTATTACCAGTTTATGATAAACCTATGATTTATTATCCTTTATCTGTTTTATTATTAGCAGGTATTAGAGAAATTCTTATAATAACTACACCACATGATCAAAATTCTTTCAAAAATTTATTAGGTAATGGAAAAGAAATTGGTTGTAATTTACAATATGCTATCCAAGCAGAACCTAATGGATTGGCTGAAGCATTTATTATTGGAGCTGATTTTATAGGAGACGATAAAGTAGCACTTATTTTAGGAGATAATATTTTTTATGGTAGTGGTTTAGGAACATTATTAAGATCAAAAGTAAACGTAGATGGAGCTTCTGTTTTTGCTTATCCAGTAAATGACCCTGAAAGATATGGGGTTGTTGAATTTGATCAAAAAAATAAGGTTTTGAGTATTGAAGAAAAACCTCAAGATCCAAAATCAACTTATGCTGTTCCTGGGTTATATTTTTACGATAATAGAGTTGTAGATTTTGCTAAAAAAGTAAAACCATCTGAAAGAGGGGAAAAAGAAATAACCACATTAAATCAAATGTATTTAGATGAAGGAGAACTAGAGGTAGGTATAATGAAGAGAGGAATGGTTTGGTTAGATACAGGTACTGTTGATTCAATGGATGATGCAACAGAGTTTGTTCGTGTTATGGAGAAAAGAACAGGGAAAAAGATAGCGTGTATAGAAGAAGTAGCTTATTTACATGGTTTTATTGATAAAGAACAGATGTCATTGAATTCAAAAAAATATGGAAAGAGTGGTTACGGCAAATATATTAAAGATATAATAGAATTGATATGATAGATTCAGTTGAGCTAATCCATCTCCCAAAAATATTAGATTCAAGAGGTAATTTAAGTTTTATCGAATCTGAAAATCATGTGCCTTTTGAGATAAAAAGGACTTATTGGATATATGATGTACCTGGAGGAGAAATAAGAGGAGGACATGCATTCAAAGAACAAGAGGAATTAATAGTAGTTCTTTCTGGAAGTCTCGATGTTGTGATTTTTGACGGAAAAAGTGAAGTTAAATACTCATTGAATAGATCATACAATGGCTTGTATATTCCTAAAGGTTTATGGAGACATATGGAAAACTTTGCAACAAATACATTAGCATTGATTGTTTCTAATACTGTTTTTAATGAACAAGATTATATTAGAGATAAACAAAAATATATAAAAATAATTGATGATGATAAATAGGGTTTTTGATTGTTCTCTTATAGAATTACCAAGAATAAAAAATAGAACGGGAAATATAACAGCAGTAGAAAATAATATTGAAATCCCTTTTGACATAAAAAGAATATTTTATTTGTATGATATTCCAGGAGGAGAAGATAGAGGGGCTCATGCTCATAAAGAATGTCATCAGTTTTTAGTTGCTGCTTCAGGAAGTTTTGAAGTACAATTAGATGATGGTAAGATAAAAAAAACAGTTTCGTTAAATCAACCATTTGTTGGTTTACATATTCCTCCAGGAATTTGGGCATCAGAAGTTAATTTCTCTTCAGGAGCTATTTGTTTAGTTTTAGCTTCGCATAAATATGATGAAGAGGATTATATAAGAAATTATAAAGAGTTTTTAGATGGAATACTTTAAGCATAATCTATCTGATGTATTATCTATAAATATAGGTAAGGGAACTAAAATATGGCAGTTTGTTGTAATTCTTAAAGATGCAATAATAGGTGAAAATTGTAATCTTAATGCAAATGTTTTTATAGAAAATAATGTTAGATTAGGTAATAATGTAACAGTAAAGTCAGGAGTTCAAATATGGGATGGTATTTCTATAGAAGACAATGTTTTCATAGGTCCAAATGTTACTTTTACTAATGATATAATACCTAGATCGAAACAATACCCAGAGTCTTTTGAGGTAACTAAAATAAATCAAGGGGCTTCTATAGGAGCAAATTCAACCATTTTAGCAGGAAATACAGTGGGTAGGTATGCTATGATAGGTGCAGGATCTGTTCTAACAAAAAATGTTGGTGATTATGAATTATGGTATGGTAATCCAGCAAAACATATGGGGTTTATAACAAAAAAAGGAGTTGTTTTGGATAAGAATCTTTTTTCCAAGAGTCAAAATAAAAGATATCAGTGGCTTAAAGGGGAATTAAAATAAAATCAATGATAAAATTTTTAGATTTAAAAAAGATTAATGCTCAGTATCAGCAAGAGTTAAAGGAGGCTTCAAATAGAGTAATTGATTCAGGTTGGTATTTATTAGGTCAAGAATTGTCTAAATTTGAAGAAAATTATGCTAACTTTTGTAAAACGGATTATGCTTTAGGGGTAGCTAATGGTTTAGACGCACTTAGATTAATTTTTAAAGCTTATATAGAGTTAGGTATAATGAATGAAGGAGATGAAATTATTGTTCCAGCTAATACATATATTGCATCAGTATTAGCAATATCAGATAATAATTTAATTCCTATTTTTGTAGAACCTAACTTACAAACATACAATTTAGATTCGTCTATTATAGAAAAATATATAACATCAAAAACAAAAGGAGTATTAACAGTTCATTTATATGGTCAAATATCTATTGACAACAGAATGTTAGAAATATGTAAAAAACATAACCTGAAATTAATAGAAGATGGGGCTCAATCCCATGGAGCAACTTTTAAAGATAAAGTTAGTGGAGCCATAGGAGATGTAGGTGCACATAGTTTTTATCCAGGTAAAAACTTAGGAGCTTTAGGAGATGCTGGAGCAGTTACAACGGATGATAAAGACTTATATTCAACTATAAAAGCACTTAGAAATTATGGCTCACATAAGAAATACGAAAACCTTTATCAAGGTTTAAATTCACGTTTAGATGAAATACAGGCTGCTTTTTTAAATGTGAAATTGAAATATATAGAGAAAGATATTGCAGGTAGAAGAGCAGTCGCTGATTATTACTTAAAGAATATTAATAATTCTAATATAATTTTACCAAACTTAGAAAATCAGAATAGTCATGTATGGCATTTATTTGTAATTAGGACAAAAAAAAGAGAAGAATTACAAGAATATTTATTAAAAGAAGGTGTACAAACATTAGTTCATTATCCAATTCCACCGCATAAACAAATAGCCTATAAAGAGTTCAATAATTTATCTTATGTTATTACGGAGTCTATTCATAATGAAGTGATTAGCTTGCCGATAAGTGCCGTTTTAAACATAGAAGATATTGAGAAAATAGTAACTGTTATTAATAAATGGTAAAAAAAAAGAGCTATTTGTTGTCATTTTTAAATAAGCTGAAAAGTATTGAAATGATAAAAGTTTTTTCATTAACTGCAATTTCTACTATAATAAAAATGATAACAAATTTAGTAAGTATGAAATTTGTAGCTGTTTTAGTAGGTCCTATTGGAGTAGCTTTATTGGGACAATTAAATAATTTTGTAACTATTGTATTGAATTTTGCTACAGGAGGAATTAATAATGGAGTGACTAAGTACGTAGCTGAGTATAAAGAGGATAAAGGAAAGACTAAATTATATTTATCAACAGCCTTTAAAATTATGTTAGTAACTTCTGTTGTAATAGGACTTCTACTAATATTTTTATCATCGCCGATAAGTAGTATTATTCTTAAAGATAATCAATATTTTTATGTTTTTGTCATTTTCGGATTTACCTTAATATTTTATTCATTAAACATGTTAATGATTTCCATATTAAATGGATTTAAGGAATTTAAAAAATATGTCAAAGTAAATATAATAGGAAGTTTAATAGGACTTTTTTTTTCATTACTATTAGTTTTTAACTACGGATTAGAAGGTGTATTGATAGCAACTATGACTTCTCAAAGTTTAATGTTTTTTGTTACATTAATAATAATTAAGAAGGTTGAAGGTTTTTCTTTTAGTTATCTAAAAGAAAAATTTAATTATTCAATAGCAAAAGACTACTCAAAATATACGATAATGACTCTAACTACAGCTTTAACGATACCATTATCACAACTGATTTTAAGAGGGTATATCATTTCTGATATTTCAATTCAAGATGCTGGTTATTGGGAAGGAATGAACAAAATATCCAATATGTACTTATCTATTTTAACCACTTCTTTTAGTGTTTATTATTTGCCTAAATTATCAGAAACAATAGGAAATTCATTGTTAAGAAAAGAAGTTTTCAAATCTTTTAAAATAATTTTACCTATATTATTTCTTGGTTTAGTAATAATTTATTTTTCACGTTTCCTTCTCATTAATTTAATTTTTACCAATACATTCACACCTATGTCAGAATTGTTTTTATGGCAGTTAATAGGAGACTTTTTTAAAATTTCAAGTTGGATTTTAGCATTTATAATGGTAGCCAAATCTATGACAAAAAAATACATAATAACTGAAATACTAGCAGTAGTTTTTTATATTCCACTAGCATTTTATATGATGAAAATAAATGGAGTTTTAGGGGTTACCCAATCATATATGATTAATAGTTTTATTTATTTTATGATGATGATTTTTATTTTTAGAAAACTTATTTTTAAACAACTTAATAATTAATGAAAATAGAGAATTCAATATATTTTATTGTTACCAAATCTATGAATGTAATGGGTGGGGCTGAGTTATATGCTATAAGAAGAGCTAAATATTTAAAAGAAACATATAACTGTAAAGTGATTTTTCTTTTACAGGAATCAGTTAAAGAAAAAAGTTTTTGGAAAAAGGAGCTAGAAGTTTTTAATATTATTATTACAGAAGAAATGAGAAATCCAATACTTTTTTACTCGAAAAAGTATATTTCAAACATAACGAACAACTTCCTTAATGAAGTAAATAAAAAAAATATTTTTTTTGAAACACACACGATCCATTTAAGCATATGGGCAGAATTATTTGCGCAAAAATTAAAAGGATTAAATATTTTATACTTTCTAAATGATTCAAGTGTTAAAAATAAATATGGTTTTTATCCTACCCTTTCATTTTTCAACTATAAATTAGAGAATAAAGAAATGATAGGTTTATCTAAAACTTTATTATCAAGAATTTTTAAAAAAAATATAGAAAAAGAATATAATCAATACGTAAACATAGCTTTTTCTGAAAATGAACTGCCTTTAAATTCAATTTTCTCCAAAAGTAAATTTAATATAAAAGATAAAAAAAAATATGACCTTGTAATAGGAACTTTAGCAAGGCTAGAGAAAATATATATAAGGTTTATGG
>JAHDDQ010000094.1 GCA_020629275.1 Tenacibaculum sp.
AAAAAATAATACTGAAAATAATTCGGATATATGAAAGGAGTTTTATTAGTAAATTTAGGATCACCAGATAGTACAGATCCTAAAGATGTAAAAAAATATTTAGGAGAATTTTTGATGGACGAACGTGTTATCGATCTTCCATATTGGTTTCGTTCTTTTTTGGTAAAAGGAATTATTTTAAATACTAGACCAAAAAAATCTGCAGCAGCATACAAAAAGATATGGTGGAAAGAAGGTTCGCCTTTAATTGTATTATCTGAACGGTTACAAAACAAAGTACAACAGAAAACTGATTTACCTGTTGCCCTAGCTATGCGTTACGGTTCTATGTCCATGAAAAAAGGTCTTCAAGAATTGTACGACAAAGGTGTTAAAGATGTATTACTAATCCCTCTATATCCACAATTTGCAATGGCTACTACCGAAACCATTGTCGTGTTGGCAGAAGAACTTCGTAAGGAATTTTTCTCTGACATGAAGATTACAGATATTCCTGCATTTTACAATAAACCAGAATATGTAAAGGCCTTATCTAACAGTATCAAAGACTATCTTAGTGATAAAGAATACGACCATTTACTATTTTCTTATCACGGTGTACCAGAACGTCATATTAGAAAATCAGATATTACAAAGTCTCATTGTAAAATAGACGGTAGTTGCTGTAACACTCCTTCTAAAGCTCATGAGTTTTGTTACAGACATCAGTGTTTTCAAACTACCAAAAATGTTATTAAAGAACTTGGTCTAGATGAAAATATGGTTTCAACTTCTTTTCAGTCTCGCCTCGGAGTTGATCCTTGGTTACAGCCATATACAGATAGAACAATAGTGAAAAAAGCTGAAAAGGAAGGAATTAAAAAACTAGCTATTGTTACACCTGCTTTTGTGTCTGACTGTTTAGAAACTTTGGAAGAAATAGCAATGGAAGGTGGAGAAGAATTTTTAGAAGCTGGTGGAGAAAAATTTCATACAGTTCCGTGTATTAATGATAACGAGGAATGGGTTTCTGTATTAGCAAACTGGATTAATGATTTTTCTAAAAAATAAATAACCTCATGAATTTTTTATACGTTAAGGCATTACACATCATATTCGTTGTTACATGGTTTGCTGGTTTATTTTATATCGTACGTTTATTTATTTACCATACTGAAGCTGAAAAAAAGGATGAGACTGCAAAACAAATATTACAAAATCAATACAAATTAATGCAAAAAAGGTTATGGTATATAATAACATGGCCTTCTGCTATTCTTGCAAGTTTCTTTGCATTTTGGATGTTATATCAAAATCCTGTGTATTTAGAAATGCCATGGATGCATGTTAAACTTTCTTTTGTTTTAGCCTTGTATTTTTATCATGGTGCCTGCCATTCCATCTTCAAACAATTACAAAGAGATGAAATTAAATATTCGGCATTAAAACTACGAATATGGAACGAGGTCGCAACTATTATTCTTTTTGCAGTAGTATTTTTAGTGGTTCTTAAAAGTGCTATCAACTGGATTTGGGGTGTAATTGGAATTGTATTAATATCTGTATTATTGATGTTAAGCGTTCGTTTGTATAAGAAGATACGTAACAAAAAAAGTTGGGATGTACTAGAAAAAGAGCATACCGATAAACACAATATAAATTAAAGTTATTCAAGTAAATATATGAATTGAATATTACATGTATTTAATTCATATATTTACTTACAAGTATTCTAAAAATATATTATGAAAAAAACACTTTTTATATTAGCAATTATCTTTGCTTTGGTTTCTTGTTCTAATGATGAAAATGAAAACTCTAATGATGAGATTGTAGGAAGATGGAGTTTATTTTCTATAAGTAAAAAAGAAGTAACTGACTGCGAGAAAAAAACAACAATAGATTTTAGATCTAATGGAGTAACTATTACCGAAACATTTCAAACACTTAACAACGAATGTTCAAGAACTTCTTTAATTGAAAATACTTGGAAAAACGAAGGTGACAATAAATATTCTTTTAATAACCAACAATCTTCAATTGAATTCGATTCAGATGGATCGAGTTTTAGAATTGTTAATGGTGACATAGTGTATAAAAAGATATAATTCTCCCTCTAAACTTAAATATTACTTATTACTAGGTATTAAAATACGTACTATACCATCATACTTTTATGTAAATTACATAAACCACAGTATCATGAAAAAAATAGTACACGTATTATTGGTTATAACTTTAACTTATTCTTGTAACAAAACAGAAGATAATGAAACTTTATCTTCTGATCCTATCATTGGAAAATGGCAATTATTTCAAGATATAGAAAATGCTACAGATATTTCTACAAACTGCAGTAGACAAGGAACTTTATCATTTTCTGAAAATGGTAGTTTCAAAGGGATTTACTTCACGGAAGATAGTGGACAGAATACTGCAACATGTATTAGTGAAACTCAAAATGCGTTCTGGTTAAATAAAGGCAATAATTTTTATACTGTAGATGGAGCCACTAGAAAAATAACCTTTAAAGAGAAGTATACAATTCTAGAACTACCTAACGGTAATTTGACTTCCATTTTCAAGAAGCTAGATTAACCACGTATTGACTGTATAAAAGGAATTCTATTCAAAATACTTCTACCTAAAGTAACCTCATCTGCATATTCTAGTTCGTCTCCTACAGAAATTCCTCTAGCTATAGTAGATGTGGTTATTTTATAAGCCTCAATTTGTTTGTAAATATAAAAGTTAGTCGTGTCTCCTTCCATTGTTGAACTTAACGCGAATATTAATTCCTTAATCTCACCTTGCTTTACTTTCTCTATTAGCGATTCTATATGTAAGTTTTGAGGTCCGACACCTTCTATTGGCGAAATTTTCCCACCTAATACGTGATATAAACCCCGATATTGTGCTGTACTCTCTATGGCCATTACATCTCTTATATCTTCAACCACACACACAACTTCTGCGTTTCTATTCATATTGCTACAAATATCACACAATTCAGTATCTGAAATATTGTGGCATTTTTTACATGACTTTACCTCTCCTCTTAGTTGAGTTAGTGCTTCAGTTAAAAACTTTGTATGCTCTTTAGGTTGTTTTAATAAGTGCAATACCAACCGCAAAGCCGTTCGTTTACCAATTCCTGGTAATCGACTCACTTCGTTTACTGCATTTTCAAGAAGTTTTGATGAAAAATCCATAACAACAAAATTACAACAATCAAAAAGAAAGACATAAAAAAAGCCATAGAAACAATACCCAATTACATTAAAGTCTTTCAATTTTAACGATCCTTAAAAATCTAAAAAAACGTACCTTTGAATATCAATTTTAACATCAATTTTAATGAGCTCAGAAATTAGAAATATAGCACCAAAAGTTGTTTGGAATCATTTTGCAGATTTAAATGCAGTTCCACGTCCATCGAAAAAAGAAGAACGTGTCATTCAATTCATCGTTGATTTTGGGAATCGTTTAAACTTAGAAACTTTAGTTGATAATGTAGGAAACGTAATTATAAAAAAGCCAGCAACTTCTGGAATGGAAAATCGCAAACCTATCGTAATGCAAAGTCACTTAGATATGGTTCATCAAAAAAATTCGGATACTGATTTCGACTTTGATACAGAAGGGATTAAAATGTTTATCGATGGCGATTGGGTAAAAGCTAAAGGCACTACACTTGGTGCAGACAACGGTTTAGGTGTAGCGTCTATAATGGCAGTACTTTCATCTACTAACATTGAACATCCTGCGATTGAAGCATTGTTTACAATAGATGAAGAAACAGGTATGACAGGTGCTATGGGACTTGAAGGTGGCATATTAAATGGAGAAATTTTACTGAATTTAGATACTGAAGAGGATGATGAAATTGGTATAGGATGCGCTGGAGGAGTTGATATTACTGCAACTAGAACATATGAGCAAGAAGAAACACCAGAAAACACAACTGCTTATGAAATTTCTATAACAGGATTAAATGGTGGACATTCTGGAATGGACATTCATAAAGGATTAGGAAATGCAAATAAAATTATGAATAGACTTTTATTTGATGGATTCACTAATTTTGGTTTACGTATTACAGAAGTTAATGGTGGTAGTTTACGAAATGCTATTCCAAGAGAAAGTTTTGCTACCGTAGTAATAGACACTGTTTCCAAAGAGCCTTTTCTATTTGAAATAAATGAACTAATAACTGAAATACAAAATGAATTTGCTTCTTTAGAACCTAATCTGACTATTGCATTGAAGGAAACGAAAACTCCCGAATATGTAATGGACTTAGGCATTCAAATAGGGTTTATTAAAGCTATATATGGTGCTCTTAACGGAGTATATAGAATGAGTCCAGATATCTCAGATTTGGTAGAAACCTCAAATAATATTGCAAGAGTTATTGTAAAAGATGGAAAAATTAAAATAGGTTGTTTGACACGTTCTTCTTCAGAAACGAATAAATGGGATTTAGCAAATTCTTTACGCGCTGTTTTCGAATTAGCTGGTTTTGAAGTAGAATTCTCAGGTACATACCCAGGATGGTTACCTAACCCAAATTCAGATATTTTAAAAGTTTTAAAAGAACTTTATGTGAAAATGAATAATTCAGAACCTCATGTGGCCGCTTGTCATGCTGGTTTAGAATGTGGTATTTTAGGTCAGAATTACCCGAATATGGACATGATATCTTTTGGTCCTAATATTAGAGGAGCTCATTCGCCTGATGAACGTGCTCAAATTTCATCTTTACAAAAATTCTGGAATTTCTTAATCGAAATTCTAAAAAACATACCAGTCAAAAGTTAAATTGCTTGATTATAGTACCTTTTTTAATTACTTTCAGCGTTTTATAACGCCAACCAAATGAAAAAAAAGATACTACGCTCTTTAATTTTAGTCGTTGCCTACAGTCAAATATCATATAGCCAAGATTCGGCAGAAAACAAACAATTATTAGTTTGGTTTGATACAACTGTAAAGCAACAAAACTTAAACATTAATAAAGGTTTTAAATATACTGAGAAGTATAGAACTTTTAATAATAGTAATCATTTCTTAAATGATACATTTACTTCAGGAGACATTATTTATGATAACCAAACATATTATAATGTCTCCTGTAATTATGATATTCTAGATGACAACTTAATTGTTAGAATCAAATCTTCTACTGAAAATTATTCGTTAATACTTGATAAAAGCAAAGTTACTGGCTTCAGAATTAACAATAAAGAGTTCATAAAAATTAACACTGTTTTTTATGAGTTAAGGAATAACTTGGGCGGGAAAAAACTTCTTAAGAAACAACAAGTGAAAAAGAAAGAACTTGTTAGAAATAAGCGAACATATTACAACTTTGAAAAATTTGAGGATTACTTTATAGCTGATAAAAAGGCTGTTTTACCTCTAACGAAGAAAAAAAACTGGTATGCTTCATTCCCAAATCAAGAAAAAATGATCGATTTTTATTTCAAGAATAAAAAATCTCCAAACTCTTTTTCTGAATCACTGTTTAGCAACTTAAGTAAACAATAAATTTCTATGCACAAAAGAATAATTTTAATAGCACTTTTCTTGAGTTTTAAGCTATTGATAGCTCAAGAAAACAAAAAAAATATCAGTATTTCGTTTAACAATGCTACGATTGAAGATTGTATTACTCAAATAGAAAATGCCAGCAATTTTGTGTTTTATTTTAATAAAGATTGGTTGAATTCTGAAAAACGAATCACTTCTAATTATCAAAATAAATCTTTAAATTTCATCTTAAATGACGTTCTAAAAAGTACGGTCTTAAATTTTTATATTCAAGACGGAAACAAAGTAATTCTTACCAAGAATGTTAGGATACTAGAACCAAAAATTACCATTCCTTCTGATAATAACATTACAGGTAATGACTCACCTAAAGATTCGTCAGATGACAAAAACTTGATTAATGGATATATCATTAATCAATATCCTGATGATGATTATACTAATATTGGTAAAGTTTCAAGCAATCCTAAGAAGACATACACATTAAAAGGTTATGTTATTAATGCAAAAACAAATGCCCCTGCAGTTGGAGCTGTTGTTATTAATCGTAAAAGCAATAGTGTAGCCACATCAAATACTAAAGGATATTATACCATTGATTTACCCTTTGGAAAAAATGATATTGAAATCGTGTTATCTGGTTTTGAAACAAGTACATTGAAGTTAAATTTACTAAATAATGCTACAAAAACGTTTTCTATTGACGAGTCTTCTAATGAATTGGACGAAGTTGTAATTAATGCTAAAGCTCAAAAAAACATAAAAAGTACAGTAACTGGAGTTACCAGTTTAAAAGCTGAAAGTATTAAGTTAATACCACAAATTCTTGGAGAGAGAGATCTTTTAAAAGCAAGTATGACATTACCTGGTATTAAAAATACTAATGAAGGTTCGCAAGGTTTCAATGTTCGAGGTGGTAAATCAGACCAAAATTTATTTCTATTAGATAACACTACTCTATATAATCCTTCTCACTTTTTAGGTATTTTCTCTGCTATAAATCCTTTTTTAACTCAAGGAATAGATGTTTTCAAAGGAAATATTCCTTCAAAGTACGGAGGAAGAGTTTCATCTGTTTTTGATATTAAACTTAAAGATAGTAATTTTTCTAAATTTAAAGGGGAAGCTTCTGTAGGTCCTGTAACTGGAAACATTGCAATTGAAACTCCTATTATAAAAGAAAAATCTGGTTTAATGATTGGTGTTAGAAGTACTTATTCTGATTGGTTACTTGACCTTATTGATAACGAGAAAATCAATAAAAGTGAAATCAGTTTTTACGATGCTTCTGCAAAGTATACTCATAAAATTAATGAGAAAAACACATTAAAGTTAATGGGGTATTATAGTAATGATAAATATCGTATTGCTACAGACTCTATAAACTCCTATCAGAACAGACTAGTTTCTTTAGATTGGAAATATGTAATGGATTCTAAAAATAATGTTGAATTCAAATTATCGAACAGTTCATATGATTTTGAGACCGAATTTGATGGTAATGAGGATAAGAAATTTCTATTGAAATATGATTTAAACGAATATA
This sequence comes from Tenacibaculum sp., assembly GCA_020629275.1. GTDB lineage: Bacteria > Bacteroidota > Bacteroidia > Flavobacteriales > Flavobacteriaceae > Polaribacter. Next base: position 7,079 of record JAHDDQ010000094.1, read on the forward strand.
ATTTTAAAGTTATTGCTGAAAAAAAGCTACCTAATTCACATAAGTTAAATTATGGTTTAGATGCTAAGTTATATGTAATAAACCCTGGTGATTTAAGACCAAATGGTAGTGCTTCTACTGTTACTCCAACGAGTGTAGCTACTGAAAAAGGTATGGAAAATTCTCTTTTCGTTTCTGATAATTTTAACGTCTCTGAAAAGCTCGCTTTAGATTTTGGCATTCGATATACGAATTATTTCTCTTTAGGACCTTCTACACAACGTATTTATGCCGATAACTTACCTAAAAACGAATCAAACTTAGTTGAAACTAAAACATTCGGAAACAACGAAATTATAGATAGTGAGCATGCTTTTAGCGGGTATTTTTCGTCTCGCTATAATTTAAGTGATGACTTATCTGTTAAATTCAGTGTTAATAATTCTAATCAATTTATCCATCGTTTATCAAATAATATTTCTGCCTCTCCTATAGATATTTGGAAATTGTCAGATTTAAATATAAAACCTATCAGCGCTCTTCAATATTCTTTAGGATTTTACAAAAATTTCAATTTTAAATCAAACTTATACAAGCTGAGTGTAGAATCTTATTATAAAACTTTTGATAACTTATTAGATTATAGAACTGGAGCTGATTTGATATTGAATCCAGCATTAGAAACTGAAGTTTTACAAGGAGAAGGAAAGGCTTACGGGATTGAATTTTTACTGTCTAAAGAACAAGGAGCCTTAAATGGTTGGATTAGTTACACATATTCAAGATCCTTACTTAAATTCGCTAGTCAGTTCAATCAAAATGTTATCAATAATCAAGAATATTTTCCTGCAAATTTTGATAAACCACACGATTTAAATCTTGTCCTAAATTATAAGTTTACAAAACGTTATAGCTTCTCTGCTAACTTTTCTTATCAAACGGGTAGACCGATAACCTACCCTATTGGAAAATATGATTTCGCAGGTAGTGAATTTTTATTGTATAGTGATCGAAATAAATTCAGACTTCCCGATTATTACAGGTTAGATGTTGGTATTAATATTGAAGGAAACCATAGAACTAAAAAGGCAATACATAGTTTTTGGAATATTTCGATTTACAATGTGTTAGGTAGAAATAATGTTAATGCCATATTTTTTACTTCTCAAGACGGACAAGTAAACGGTTTTAAAACCTCAATTTTTGCTATTCCTATTCCAACCATTACCTATAATTTAAAATTTTAAATCATGGGGAGAAAGCAAATTATCATTTATGCTTGTAGTATAATATCAATACTAATTTTCATTAGTTGTATAGAACAAGTGGATCTGGACGGTTCTTTAAATAAGGAGACATTAATTGTAGATGCTGTATTAACTACCGAATTTAAAAAGCATCAAATCAATTTGAGTTATAGTTATGGTTTCAATAATGACGAACCAAGGTTTCCTCAGAATGCAATGGTAAAAATTAACGATGAGAACGGTAATACTTTTAATTTTCGTCAAGTAGATCAAAAAGGAATATACCAATCAATTAATGAATTTAAGGCTGTATTAGATGTATCATATTCGTTAGAAATTCAAATTAAAGAAAGTGGAAAAATATACAGATCAAAACCTGAAAAAACATCTGGTACTTCTAATATTGAAAGTATAAATGCTAGGGTTGATACAAATTCTTTAGATGAAGAAGGTCTTTTTTTAACTGTTAAAACTTTTGATTCAAACGACGGAGCACAATATTTCAAATATGATTTTATTGAAACTTATAAGATTATTGCTCCTTATTGGAATTCTTTTGATGCGAAAATTACATCAAGATCGCCTTTTGAATTTGATTTATTCAACATAGATGCTACAGAGATTTGCTATGTTGAAAGCCCATTAAAAGATATTATTGTTCATGATATTTCATCGCAAAGTAGCTCGAATGTAAACTTTGATTTTCTATTTATTGCAAAAAATAGTCCCAAAATAAACGAACGTTATAGTATACTGTTAAAGCAGCGAGTACAATCGTTTAATGCTTACGATTATTTTAAGGCTTTAAAAAAGATATCGTCTTCTGATGATGTTTTTTCTAATGTTCAAACAGGAAATTTGAATAGTAATATTATTTCAGATTCAGGTGATAATGTCATTGGATATTTTGAAGTTTCTTACGTATCTTCAAAAAGAGTATTTTTAAATTACTCGGATTTTTACAATGATATGGAAAAAAATTATGTAGAAGAGTGTTCCGTAATTCAACCCTTTCTTGTAGACCCTGTAGACCCAACATTACCTTCACCGTTACTAGACGCTTTGGCTGGTGAATATGTGTATTTTGATAGTAATACTGACCCTGATAGACCGTTTATATTAACAACTAATGGTTGTAAGGATTGTAGAGTTTATGGAAGTGAAGTTAAACCTAACTTCTGGATTGACTAATTTTAAACTAGTAAACATGAAAAAATATATAAAACTTACACTACTCATTTTACTCGTGAGCTGTATAGATAAAGTTGATCTCATTAGCTCAACAAATAATAGAACTTTAATTATTGATGCAGTTATTACTACTGAAATTAAGAAACATCAAATCACGCTAAGCTACAGCTACGACTTTGATGCTGACGAACCTACTTATGCAAAGAATGCGTCAGTTGGTTTAACTGATGAGAATGGAAATTCATTTTCTTTTCAACAAATTAATGAAAAAGGTGTTTACGAAGCTACTATTCCTTTTAAAGCTGAAGAAAATATAGCTTACACTTTAGTCGTAAATACTGAAGAAGGAAAAACGTATACATCTAAACCAGAAAAAACATCTGGTGCTTCAACAATCGATAAAATATCTGTAAGAACTGGAACTGATAATTTAAATAACGATGGTGTGTATTTTACAGTTGAAACCCAAGATTCGGATGATGCTAAATACTTTAAATATGATTACGTTGAAACGTTTAGGATTGTAGCTCCCTACTGGACTAACGAACGCTTAGTAGTTGAATCAATTCAACCTTTTGAATATCGAAAAGAATTAGGTACAGATGCAGCTAAAATTTGTTACGTGAGTAATAGTTCTAAAGATATTATTATACACGATATTGTTTCATCTAATAGCACTAAGGTTAATTTTGATTTTCTATTTTACAAGAAAAATAATTATAAAATTAACGAAAGACATAGTATTCTTTTAAAACAACGTGTACAATCTTTTGATGCTTATAATTACTACAAAGCATTGAAAAAAATTTCATCGTCAGATGATATTTTTTCAGGAGTACAACCAGGTAATATTAGTAATAATATTATTCCAAGCGACACTAACGACAATGTTATAGGATATTTTGAAGTGTCGCATGTATCTACGAAACGTTTCTTCTTTAATTATACAGATTTGTATGATGATATGGAGGTTAATTATATTGAAGATTGTCAGCTATTAAATCCTCCTTTAAGTGGAGAACTTCTAGCTCCTTCTCCCCTATTACTATCTCTGCAAGCAGGTAATTTATACTATGCAGATGGAGCTAATGCAGCTGTTCCTTTCACTCTAGTTACAGAAGGCTGTGGTGATTGTAGAAAATATGGAAATACTGAAAAACCTAACTTTTGGATTGATTAAATTATGAAAACAAATATAAAATACAGTCTTATACTTACCGTCTTCGTATCATTATTTATTAATGCGCAAGTAAATTCAAATAACAACCAAGAACGTAATGATTCTCAAAAAGAAAAACTTTATTTAAACATCAATAAAGACAATTTTGCTATTGGTGAAAGTATTAATATTTCTCTTTATATATTAAATGCCATTACTAATGTACCTAGTACACTGAGTAAAGTTGCATATGTGGAGTTAATAGATGCTAAAAATAAAGCTATAAAAAAGGTAGAACTTTCTCTAAATAATAGTCTTGGAACTACTAAACTACTTATTCCAAACAACATACAAAGTGGTAGTTATAAAGTGATTGCTTACACAAACTTAATGCAGCGTTTCAATGAGTTCTCTAAGAAAGATATTACAATCAATCAAGAAGAATCGAATGTTAGTAATTTTCCTAAGGAAGCTCTTCACCTCCATGCAAATAAGGATATTTTTACAACTGGGGAAATAATGAAACTATCGTTATTTGCTTTAAATAAAGACATGAATACTCCTAGTAGTATTAGTAAAGTAGCCTATATTGAATTAATAAATGCTGAAAAAAAATCAGTTAAAAAAATCAAGGTGAAGCTAAAGAACAGTTTAGGTAAAATAAACTTATTTATACCAAATACTTTATCCTCTGGCAGCTACAAAGTGATAGCTTACACAAAATGGATGCTTAACTTTAATTCTTTCTTTGAGAAAGATATAATGATTTATAATCCGTTCAAAAATGATTTTAACGGCAGCAAAATATCAGATGCAATTGTTAGTAATTCTTCTACTACAATATTACCTAATTCTAAAAAAGCTACTAGAAGTTTGGTGTCTTTATCTCTTAACGATATGATTACTGAACAAGGTAATTACTCTTTAAATGTATCTCAACGTACACCTTTTGTAACAACAAAGAAGAGTTCTAAAAATAATAAAACGAATGAACCCAGTATAACATACCTCCCAGAAATTAGGGGTGAAATAATTAAAGGAAAGCTAATTTCCGAAACCAATACCGATGATTTTTCAAGAATGAAAGTAAGTTTCTCTACCATCGGGAAAAACGGATTTTCCTTAGTAACTAATGCTGATAAGAATGGTGATTTTCTATTTATTATTGATAAAGAATTTTCTAACGACAAAGCATACATACAAGTATTAAATAATACATTACCAATTACTGTAAAAATAGATTCAAACTTTACACCTGACTTATCGAATTTAACTTTTCAGGATTTTATAATTAATGAACAAATAGCTAACTATATTAAAGAGAATGCTGTGTATACGCAAATAGAAAATGCATACAGTGCTGTAAAAAGAGCTAAAACTCCAAAGAACTCTAGCAATATCAAATTTAATAATTTATTCAAAAGTTTTAAGTTAGATGACTATACACGTTTTGATTCAATGAAAGAAACGTTTAAAGAAATTATTATTGGAGCTTGGATTGAAGAAACTAAAGATAAAGCGATTTTTAAAGTTGAGAAAACAAAAAATGCTACGAGTGCTTTTTCAAAAGCTTTAGTCATGGTTGACGGGTTTCTTGTTGATAACCACAAAGAGTTACTGGATTTCAAAACCAATACGATCAATACAATAACTCTTTATGAAGGCCATTATAAACTAAATGGAGCTATGTTCAATGGAATTATTATTATAGAAACTTTTGAGAATAATTATACACCTAAAAACGAATCATTAATTGTTCATAAATTCCCAGCAAACCAAGTACATAAAGCTCAATATTTATCCGATTATTCAGATAATAGTAATGACAGAATTCCCGATTTTAACACCAATCTATTTTTTGAAAATAATTTGCACGGAAACGAGAAAATTAATTTTTATACTTCAGATATCACTGGTGATTTTGATGTAGAGATACAAGGATTTACTAAGAAAGGAAAACCTGTATTAATAAAACGAACCTTTACTGTAAAATAAATCATAAAAAACCACAGCTACTTAGTTGTGGTTTTTTCTTTACATTTATACTATGAATTTTCTAGCTCATCTCTATTTATCTCCTGAAAATACTGAAATTATGATTGGTAATTTTATTGCAGATCATATTAGAGGAAATAAATTTTCACATTATTCCGAAGCCATCCAAAAAGGTATTTACTTGCATAGAGCTATCGACTCTTTTACCGATGCACATGAAATAGTTAGGACTAGTAAACGTCGTTTACATGAACGATATGGCCATTATGATGGCGTTATCATAGATATATTTTACGATCACTTTCTAGCTAAAAACTGGGCTGATTATTCACAAATACCATTTGAGATTTTTACTCAAAGTATATATACTTTACTTAACAATAAAAAACAAATGCTTCCTGAGAAAACTCAAGAATTGTTATATGATACAACAAGACTGGTTATTTAATTATCAGTTTATCGATGGTATTCATGAAGTATTACAAGGAATGAATAGACGTACTAAAGGGAAGTCAAAAATGAACTTGGCAGTAGAAGATCTAGAATTATACTATGTTGATTTCGAAAATGATTTTAAATTATTTATGCTAGAATTAATAGCTTATGTAACCCTAAAAATAGAAAAATCATGAAACAGTACACACCTTATTTAATACTCTTTTTCTTACTCTTAAATTGTAAAAATAAGCAGTCAGAAACTGGATTATTAACCGATAATGCAATGGTAGTTTCAGCAAGAAAGGAAGCTTCTAAAATTGGATCAGATATCTTGAAAAAAGGAGGAAATGCATTTGACGCAATGGCTGCTACAGAATTAGCTTTAGCTGTAGCTTATCCGTATGCTGGAAACCTTGGGGGTGGTGGTTTTATGGTATATCGTAAAAACAATGGTGAAACTGGCGCCTTAGACTACAGAGAAAAGGCTCCTTTAGCAGCTACTAAAAATATGTTTCTAGATTCATTAGGAAATGTTTTGCCACACAAAAGTACTTTAGGTGCCATGGCAGT
>JAHDDQ010000095.1:0-9512 GCA_020629275.1 Tenacibaculum sp.
AGATAAATATAATAATACCTGCCAAAAACCACAGCGAAATAATAAGGCTAGTAAAACCAGTGACTACTGTATTACCTAATATATAACTAATAAAATAGTATACACCTATTATAGCAGAAATGATGGATATAACAAGTCCTAGTTGAACAGTCAATCTTAGAGGTTTGGTAGAAAAAGCAATAATATTATTGAACGCTAGTCTAAAGAGACTTTTCCAAGAGTAAGTACTACTACCATCCTCTCTTTCTCCATGTTTGACATCAACATAAGTTTTATTAAAACCAACCCATTGTGTCATTGTTGGGAAATAGCGAATATGATCCTTCATACTTAATATTGCTTGTACTACATTTTGATGATAAATACCAAAATTAGCAACAGTAGGGTCTTGATAAGTATCAGTTAAATAACCAAATACCTTATAGAATATTCGAGAAGATAGACGTTTTAGCGGGCTATCTTGACGAACCACCCTTCTTGCTAATATAATGTCAAAGTCCTCCTTTGTTTTGGCAAACAGTTTACCTATTTGGTCTGGTCGATCTTGTAAGTCACAATCCATCACAATGATCCACTCACCTTTCGCTTGTTCTAAGCCTGCAGTAATAGCATAATGCTGACCAAAATTTCTGCTTAATTTGATGCCTTTAACCCTTGAGTTACGCTGACATATATCTTCTATAGCATTCCATGATTGATCTGGACTATGGTCTTCGACTAAAATAATCTCATAGTTTGCCGTAATATCTAGCACATTTTTTTCTATTCCAGCTACTAGTTTTTCTAAAAGACCTTCGCCATAGTAGACAGGTGATACGATAGATATAAGTATATCATTGAGTGGAATCATAAAATAAGTGTTATAATTAGTTCAACATGTTATATTTTAATGTTTTCTTGCCACCACAAAGCAACTACTACCAGTAGGAATTCTAATCCCGTTTTTGATAGCGCCCAATTCAACCTTAAAGAATCTATTTAGGATTTTTACGAAAATACTATTATCTGTACCATGTTCTTTTTTATGCTTAACTAGGGCACCAGAGTTTTTATTACGCCCTAACTTACTAGGAATTGTTCGAAATAAAAAGATAGGAAGAGGTAGAACAGAAAATAAATAAGAAGAATATTCTATTGTAAAACCAATTTTTATCAATTTATCTTCAATTGATGAAAGTGTATAACGTCGGAAATGTCCAGCGTCTACATCCTCATTAGACCATAGTGTGTTGTATGCTGGTACAGTAATAAAGACAAGACCTTCTTTTTTAACATAAGAATAGATAGACTTTAGAAATTTTATATCTTTTTCTATATGTTCAACAACATCAAATAGACCTATATTAGGGACTGTATTTGATTTGAAAGAGGCGTTTTCTAGTGTTGAGCATAAAATATTACTTAGTTTTCGTGTTCTAGCATTTAAACACCCTTGAATACCAGGCTCCACAAGTACAGTTTCAATTCCATTTTTTTCTAGACCTTTTGCAACAAATCCATTTCCTCCTCCAATGTCAAAAAAGTGACTTTCAGGCGTTATATATTTTTTTACAGCTTCTATGATGCATTGGTTACGATGGTTAAACCAAAAGCTATTTTCTTCTAGTTGAAAGCAATCTGCATTACCACCATCAGGATAGGAGATATTACTTTCCTTTATAGAGAAGTATATTCCATCTTTCTGATATATATTATTTGTATAGGCGTTAAAATCTATCATGTTTACTGAGGTGTTTTTAATACTGTATTATATTTGTTAATAGGATAACTTATAGCGTTTTAAAGGTTATTCTATCGTGAATAGAGAGGATAGCTTCGTTCTATATGTTAAAAAAATGAAACTTAGATTTATTCTTGATTTACATCCTAATTCAATATAATTTGAGTTGATCAGAATTGGGGATTCATTTTATTATTTATGTAAATTTTAGTAATGAGTAAAAATTAGTTGAGCAAATTAGAAATAGAGATCTCAATACTAACATGATACACACAGACATCCAATATCAAAGTGTGACACCCCAATTTATATCAGATGATACAATTTTACTAAAGGGGTCATAAAATAGCTCTTTAAAATAATACATATGCTTTACCTCAAAAAATAAAGCGGTGAAAAATACTATTCTAAAGATACTTAGACCAATACCATCTATTTTTTTATTGGACATAATTATTTATTTTTTCTTAGTCTTGCAAGTTTTTTATTTCGCTTAGTTAATAGTTTTCCAACTTTTTTCATATTATATTTTTCAGCCGTTAAAGCCTCATAGAAAGACTTCTCTATTTCAATAGCTTTCTTTTTATCATTGGAACTATATTTTGAAAGATGTTTATCTTTATATAAACTTTGATTGAAATCTAATACTGATTTAGTTTTATGATATTTTTTACTACTATCTTCTAAAACTAAAAAAGAAAAATTACTTTCTGGAGGAAAGTCATCCAAGATAAATAGTTCAAAGAAGTACCTTTTTCCTTTCCTCTTTAAGTTTTGAATTTTAAACAACTCGTTTCCTCTTTTGCTAGGTATTTTAACTACAAGTGCATCCGTCAGTGTATTACTTGAACCAATTATTTTTAGCAAGCCATTTTTACGAAAAAAGTTATACCTTATTTTTATTGGTGATGATCTATTAGAATCTATTTTTTCTTCTTGTACTGTCAGACTTGGGGCTAATATCTTTGTGAAAATTCTATCTTTAGGAGGTGTTAAATTTTTATTAAATGCTTTCGTATAAGCATTGTTCGTAAGAATATCCTTACTTAGTTTATGTCTTATCTGAGGAAAACTATAATAATCTCCTGCAATATTATTGAATAAGCTTTTTTGGGTTTTTTCTGATAAATAAGGCATTCTATGGTGGTTACCTATTGAATTACTAATAAATGATAAGAAAGTAAATAGAACAATACCGCCAAATACATACACAAAAAAACTGTCTTTATACCATTTTAGTACTGCCAAAATGTATATACAAACCCAAAAGAAAATACTTTGAAATAAGTAACGAGGTAGTGTGTTTTCAAAAAGTTGTCCTCCTTGATCTCGCATCAATCCTGCTAAACAACATAAGATAAGAAAGTATAAAGCACCTCCTAGAAAAGGGTAGACTTCCTTGGATAGTGTTCGTGATTTCAACGTAAAGAAACCCATTAAACTAAAGCCAATTAGACCTAATATAAAATTGATATAAACATTTTTTCCTAAGAAAGAATGTTCCGAAGTAGCTACTTGCCCTAACACTTGAGTCGCATATATTATTTTAGAAATAATCTTCGTTATGAACCCTACTTCATTACTCCCTACTAAACCTGAAATACTTTTTTGACTATGAAAAAATGCTCCGTCAAGAGTGAAAAAATAGAATATGAAAAAATATATGGCACACAGACTAATTAAACATAAAAATTCTTTTTTATTTATTTCATTATCTATATATAGTAATAGGAGAATAAAAAAAACAGGAATAGAAATAAGAAAACCAGCACCAGAAGTAAAAAAAACAAAAAATAGTAAAATTGATGTCTGTAAATATTTTCGTTGTGTTAAATAATAAAGTGATAGTATTACTGACATTAAGTTAAATCCATAACCGACAATTGCAATCGTCCAAAAATTAAGTCTAGTAACTTGTAGAAGTATAAATAGAATTGGCAATATATAAAGGATTTTCTGCTTAAAATTCCCAACTAGGTAAACTGTAAAACATGTAAATAACATTCCAATATTACCTATGAGTGAAAAATAGCCAAGATTTATATTTCCTGTGATGTAATAGCTAGAAACAGTAAGTATTCTGCAAATCAGTTTTGGATGTGGCCAATTGGATTTAGAAATAAAAAAATGAAGCTTTTGAAAAAAACTATCAGTATTTAACCAATTATATTGAAATTGGTTAAAAAAAGCTATGTAATTATCGAGGACGGTAAGGCTATGAAGCGGACCTGACCAAATTCCTTTAAAAAAAAAGAGGATGGTCAAAACTATTATGGCTAAAGGGAAGTAATGCGTAAAAGCCTTCTTAAGATTCATTATAGGTGATTAAAAGTTTTATAAAGATATGGCACTACGTTGGTTGTAAATTTATTACTTTAACCTTTATTCAACTAGACGAACGATTTGTTCTTTTTTATCCAAAAATACAGTAAATTGTTTTGATATATTTTCTTCAAAATCAAATATTTCTAATTTATAATTACCAGGCTTAGAAGCTACTCCAGGAATTTTACAAGCAAAATCATTTGGATTCTTAGTCACTTTAGATTCCTGATCCTTAATAAATATTTTAATTGAAGTAGATACATTTTCTAACTTTAGTACGAGTTTTTTACTGCTATTGATACGTATATTTTTAATAATAATATTATTTGTTGGCACTATTTCTTTAAGACATACATCGTTACATATCAAACCATAATAACTGGCAGATTTGACAGTATAAGTATCCATTGATCCTGAAACTTGATTAGGGCTATCAATGTTACACCACTCATCTTTTAAAGCAATTTTGAAGTAATTTCGTCCTTTTGATAACTGAACACTTTTCAACAAGTTGTTATTTAGTTTTAAATCAAATGTTGGCATCTTATTTTTATTACTGCTGTTTCTTTTATACTTAATTTTTGGATGTATGTATATTGATAGAAATAGATAATTATAAATACCTTCACTTAAAGCAATTTCAAACTTTGGAGCTGTCCAGTTCTGATTATTTTTATTATAAAAGCCATATTTGTTAGCATACTTATTCATACTTTTTTTATCAATACAACTAATTAATTTACTTGTATCAACAGAACTAAACACTTTTTTATACCCATTTATTTTTATTAGCTGACTTTCATTGGTAAGGTCTTCTCTACTTTCGGCTATGACTTCGTAATCAATAATTTCTAAAATAGGATCAAAATAACCTCTTGACAAAAGGTAGTCATCTAGTATAATATAATGATTTTCGCCCGTAATGAATTCATCAAAGCTATATCTTATATTATCAGTAAAATGACCATGATATTTGAGAGCAATCTGAGGTGATTGTCTGTAAGAATTTCCAAACACTTTGGCATCATCAGGAAGTGCGTTAAGTGTTTTATAAAATTCTTCATCTATAGAGCTAGTAGGCGAACTGGATATTATTTTAATTGTTTTATCAATGTTTTTTACACCTATTAGACAAGTTACAGACATACTAATAACAGCAACAACAGCCAATACGATGTACGATTTAAGATGGGCTTTTGTAAGTTTAAATACTACCTGTGATGTTATAGCAATCAGGTATGTGTTCATTATAAAAGCAGGTAATAAGCGTCTAAATTTTCCATAATCATCTACTTTACTAGTAGGTGTAATCGCCATCCACCATAGAAAGTAACCCCAAATTAAGAGAAAAATAAAAATTATAATTGGGACACTATTTTTCTTAAAAAAACCTTTGATATAAAGGAATACTGTGATAAAAGATGGAATAATAAAGTATAGTAATAGGGTTGCTGTATTGATAAAAAGGTAGTTAGAAGTAATGTTTAGATGATTTACAAATTTACTTGAAGAATCTCCGAGTTCTACCATTAATTTTTGTTCTGTAGTTGTCAGTTTAGAAGAAACGCCCGCTTGTGACGAAATAGCCGAACTCTGATATGTCCACCATTTAATATACTTATCGAAACCCATAAGATATAATTTCCAAAGTTCATAAGAAACAATAGGTAACAATAATCCTAAAAAAGTATATAAAAACCGCCACTCTATTTTCTTATTCTTTAACATTTGATACAGTGCACCACCAGCAAAAGCAGGAATAGTTATCAATGCTACTGTTTTGGTGAGTATAGATAGACCTATAAAGACACCCATCCATATAAAAGGAGTATTTTTAGGCGATTTTTTATTTTGTTCTGTAATCTTTATCCACTGAAGCAGTGCCAGTACAATGAAAAAATAAGTGATAACTTCTCCCCAGCCTTTTAGCCCGACATGAAAAAAGTCAGGAATAAATAGAAATAAAGGGATGATAAAGAAATTTTCATATTTTGTGTTAGGTGTAGGCGTTAGTTTAGCTACTAGTTTCCATGAAATTAGTATAAAAGAAAAAGAATATATAGCTGAAGGTAACAATGCTGTAAAATAATTAACTCCACCAAGCCACATAAATAATGCCGCAGGTATCTGAAGAGTAAAACGTGTTTGTATGGCTTGATAAAAATATTGTTCGAAGTAGAAAGAATAATACTTTCCAAATAAAACTAAATTTTTAGCAGGCAATAAGTTCATAGCCCCATCAAACGATGGGATAAGATAAATAACTCGAGAACAAATAAATAGATAAAATAAAAGTAGTATTTTATCTAATATATTGAGTTGAGAGAGATTTCGTCTAATATTAGTCAATATTGTATTCATGTTCATATTCATTTCTTATACATTACTTTTTAACTCAATAAGAAACCAAGAAAACAATATCCATGTATTGAAAAGATACTTTTCTTATTTTCCTTACAAATAGAAAGGTCATATTGGTAGGAATACTAGAAGGTTTAGAGAATCAAGAAGTTGAAATAAATTTTAGATACTGCTAGTTGGAAAATAACAGTCCATGAGAATTAACAATTTGTGCGATTTGAAATCAGTTGTATATCAAATTTTTTCAATCTCATGGACTGTTAGGAATGATTCAAGAATAAATTTATATTATTTTTCTTTTTTCTTTTTTCTTTTTTCTTCTTTGAAAAGCCCTGCTTGTTGCTGGCAAACTCTTGATAGCTAGGCTATCCTTATATTTTTCGCCCTAGCCTGCCAGTTGGTAAGTTGTATAAAGCAAAAATAACTAAGCATAAAAACGCAGTTTATTTTTGTACGATTCCTCAGTATTCATACTCAAAAATATAAAGTCATTTTTTTTACCGAAAATTGCACTATTTATTTTTAACAAGTTCCTTATCAAGCTGACTTTTCATTCGAAAACGTTTAACTCCAAGAAGTTTACGATATTCGGCATTTTTATTTTTTCGCCATGTTCCTATTGCAACAGCATCATTCTTATCAATACCTTTTCGTAGTTTGCTATATTTGCTTCGAATAGTTTTCATCTGCATTATTTCAGCATCTGTCAATTGCAATTTATTTTGCATGTTAGCCCAGTAAGCATTTTTTTCTTTCGATACTATCTTATTTGTAGGCTTACTAGCTTTATTCTTAGGTTTTCCCTTAGGTTGTTGAGTTTTTGTCGCATTTGCTTTCGCTTTAGGAGGCGTCGCTTTATTGGATTCACCACAAGCGGATAGAATTAAAGCAAATGCTAAATAAAAAAATATTTGTTTCATAATTTTAATTTTAAAAATATAATGAGTGATTAGTTTTACTTTTTTGAAAGAAGTGAATCGGGTTAAAAGAATTTTATATGGCCTGATACTTTGAATGTTTGCAGTTTAATAAATTAATTCTATTCCTCGGACATATTTAGAGTTTTTAGATAATCTGAAATTAAATTCTTGAGAAACATCTCTTGCCTCTTCATCAAATTGTGTTTGGTACTTTAATTCTACAATAATTTCATCGATATCAATTTTATATTTACTCAATTGAAAATTTTTATAATTTGGATTATAAAAGTGCTGATTATAATCTAAAGTTATTCTAAATTTCTCACAAGCAGATAAAAAGTATCTTCTATCGTATGAATTATATAAAGTGGGGTATAATTGAAAAAATTTAGATTGAATTAAAATATTAGAATCTTTTACTTTATCTGAAATTATAGTATAGAAATCATGCATACTTATGATAGATAAATCTAAATTAAAGTTCTTAATTTTATAAGAAACTTTATCTCCAACTTGACCAAATTTTAATTTAACTTCAAATACTGGGTCATTGATTGAGGAAAAGTCGTTTCCATACCATCTTAACCTAAATTTTTCACGTTTACCTACGCCCGACACATTCTGTTTATAAAAATCTAATTTGTTATCATCATAATAAACGTTATTTACTCGTCTTTTAAAGAAGACTTCACTAAAGTTAAAGCTATGCGAATATAGCTTTTGTACTAGGTCTTCAATATGATTATAGTTGGTAATAAATTTTCTTTCATAACGATAGTTTGCACCAATTAAAGCACTTTTTTTCTGAATTTTATTTACTACTTTTTCCATATTCGTTACCATACATTTTTTCTGTAACATTATCTAATTTTACATCTACCCAAACATCATCTATTACTAAATCTGAATTAGTTTCAACCAAGTGAGGGAGTTCTACATTAGATAGTTTAGATTTTTTAACATTAATAAACCCTGGACCATATTCACTCTTTTTCTGAAAACAAGAAAAGGCTAAACGTGTATCCGTCATGTTTATTTGTGTTATAGAAATTCTAGATAAATCTTTGCTAACCAAACCAATCTCTCCACCAACTATATTTATATTTTCACCTGTGATATTACTCGCTTCACCTCCACTTATGGCTTTATCAGAAGGATTTTCTAAATCTATGTTCAATAATTCTAAAGTAGAACCAGAAACATCTATACCGTCATTACCTGAATTTAAAAAACTACAATTAGATATTTTTCCTTTTACAAAGTCTCCATCAAAAGCATCAGAGTATGTGTTTTCAAAAGTTGATTTGTTTAACGTGAAAGTTGATCTGATAATATTCAGTCCATCCTCACACCTGTTATTTTTAAAAATAGAATTGGATATATCTACATTTGCTTCGTGAAAATTGACAGCTCCTGATAATTGCCAATTGCCTATAATTGGATTTGATAAGTTGATAAATTGACAATAATTCAATTTAGATTTTAAAGGTGTATTTGTTACAAAAACGCCCTGAGCATCAGAATTCGAGGAAAAGAATTTAATAGGTGCTTCCTTTGTTCCATTACAAATTATAGGAGAATAAGAAATAAGCGAGGTATTTTCTTGTAAATCCAAATTAAACCCTTTTTCAACTATTACAGTATAGCCTTTTGGTATTATTACGGTATTTGAAATACTATACGTACCAGAATTAAACCTAATTTCTTTTTTTTTCAGATTCACAGAAATAAAATCAGCGGTATTAAAATTAGTACGAAAACTATTTCTATATTCAGAAATAAAATTATCATCTACTTTAAGATCAAAAGGAGTAATTTCTTGTAATCTTTTATGAGTTAAGCCTGCTGTTTGATAATTTACTTTTATCTTTTTTAAATCCTTAGGGTAGCGAAATCCGCCTTCTTTATTTTTCTTTGAAACAAAGGCATTTGAAAAAGAATCTTTTAGATAAAATTCAATGGTTTTCTTACTCTTCGCTGCAACCTTGGAGTCAGATATGAATCCATTGAGTGTTTTTCCATTATTTAAATCTATGCTGTTTATTATAACAGGTAAATCTGAAATATTATGGATGTCCAAGGTCATCTTGCCACTATTAAGCTCAATAAAATTAGCACTAATAACATCCGAAGGATAAATTAATTTTTTAATAAAATTACTATTATGAGTTAAAATAGAGTAGTCT
>JAHDDQ010000095.1:9522-13526 GCA_020629275.1 Tenacibaculum sp.
ATTTTTGAATCCTTAAATTCTTTACCTAAAAGATTTTCTAATTGATCTAGTTCAGATATATGTTGGTCAATGATTTTATTAACAAATTCTGTACTACTGACTAGCTCTAATTTTTCTATTAACATTTGATTATAAAGTTCATCATCATTTTTATAATAGGCATAAGGAGTGAGTTTTTCTATCTTTTTACCTGAATCAGAATCAAAAGAAATAGGCTCTAATTTGTTGGTAATAGGGTTATAGTATACTCTAATATTATGCCATGCTAAACCGTGCCAACCTCCAAAAAGATTGGTTAATGCTACAAACGTTGTTAGCTTATCTACATCGAAAACTTCAGATATTCTCAGTTCTTGTTTTCTGTATTTATCTAGTAAGCCTTTAGCTATTTCAAATTGGGAAGATAATTTTTCGGATGCGAGTACTTTTGATTCATTAAACACTTTAATTGGAGCAGCCTTAGCGTTTTGAAGTGTTTTATTGCGTGCAGTTTTAGATAATCCCATTGCTCGTTGTTTCTTAATATCATTCCAGCGTCTAGATTCATCAAGTGCAACAATAATTCCTTCTCTCCGACGATTATTCTCAATAAGAATTTTATCGAAAGATTCTTCTATAGCCATTATTCCCATAGGAATATTTTCAATACCTTCCTTCTTTTTTACCTGCATTTCTACATCTAAAAAATCATATCTCAGACCGATTATATCTGTATTTTTGACAACTTTATTAAAAAACCATTCCCATAGATAATTTCTTGTTTTGGGGTGCTGGATGGAGAATTTACGCATTCCATTAAAGGTTTTATTTCCTTTCATGATTATACGATAAGACCATTTGTTTGGATCTTTTAGATGATCTGCCCAGTCTCCTTTTAGTCTCACTTCTGCATCTAAATTTTCAGAAGAAGGAAATAAAATAGAATTGTATAATTCTGGATTTTGAGTAGCTAATACACCGCTTTTGAGTGCAATATTTCTTGTTTTTTTGATTTTCTTATAGTCCTTTTGCTTTATTTGAAAAGTAAATTTTTCTATTTTATATGAAGAATTTACAGAAGATTTTTTATTAGACTTTTCTATTGTTGTTGGAATTTCAAGATCTAAGTTTTTATCTGTTTTCTGCGATTTTTTATTTTTACTTTGATTGTCTGAATTTTGTGGATATTTGAAAAAAAGGAAAATGAGCAAGATAAGCCCCAATATTCCTATATACACACTATATGATGATATGTTATTGGATTTTATTTTCATGAGAATAATTACTATAAATTAATAATTGTGTACTAAGTAATGGTCAAATAATAACTTCCCGATTTATGATTGATCCTTTTGCATCAATGATTGCATTAAAAAGCCCTACCTTCGACAGGCTAATAATAGCTAGGCTATCTCTTAGCAGTCCCACCTGTAAACGGTTCATGAGTTGACACTAGCTCATGCCTTATCTTGACTTCAAATCTCTACCTGCTTTTCCCAGCTTTTACGGATGATTAAATTTGACTGATTACTCAAAAAATCATTATCTATCAAGGATGGACTGCTCCATTAAATTCATTTTAAAAATCTTCACCTTATATTTCGTTATCAATAAAAGAAATACTCATCTCTTGATTAGTCTTAAGTAATTCTTCAAAAATATCTTGTACTTTGTCCATACTTGATACGTCTATTATAAAATTGAGATTAAGTTCTTCATTTGATTGCTGTAATCTTTTAAGGCTTACTTGTTTTGAATACTTAGTTAGTATAGTAGAGACTTTATCGGTAATGCTTTTCTGTTTTTCTTTTTCAGAAGATAAGCTAATAAATAAGCTTTGAGTAATGGAACTGTTGGTTTTCTTTCCACTAATGAAGATAATGATTAAGATTAATACAATAAATCCAATAATTGTTGGTAGTAGCTGATTGGCACCTAACCCTAATCCTATAGCAATAGATATGAAGAAGTAGCCTAATTCTTCAGGCTCTTTAATAGCTGTTCTAAACCTAACAATAGAAAGCGCACCAACCAGACCTAAGGATAGTGCTAATGATGACTTAACTATAGAAATAATAATAAATGTAGTGATTCCTACAAGAATCATTACTTTACCTAGTTGATTTCTGTTAGAAAGTGAATTTCCATATTTAGCATAAATAACAGAAAGTAAATACAGCAATATTGTAGTAATAAGAATATTTACTACAAAGCTGTAAATTGAGAAGTTCTCGGAGAAAGAATAGCCGAATTGGTTTAGAATATCATTCATTTTGTGGTATAATTTTGGATTTGATCTACAGTATTATAATAGGTTTTTATTTTAAAATATAAGACTCTAGTTTTCCTAGAGCATCAATATCATTTTTATTTAAAGCAATTAATTGATAGTTCACTTTTTTGTTTTTTAAGACATTTACAATTATAAAATTATCATTTTTCATTCCTCCCATACCACTACCAATTAATGTGATGTTATCATATTTGTGATACATAAATGATTCTCTTTTAGGAAAGGCTCCCATATCTCCTGCAAACATAAAGACTTGATTAGATACTTGATTAAAAAGGGGTTCTACCTCTTCCCAAAAATTGATGTTTTTTGCTCTTCCTGAACGGGAATTCAAATGCAAGTTTTTATATATATTATTTTCATTCCACCAAAGTACTTGATGAAAAAACACAAAAATATTATTTACCTTTTTTCTGTTTCTTTTTAGTGTTTCTTTTAAAAAATCTAACTGTTCTCCACTAATATTCCACTGATCTATATTAGGGTCGAGAATTATAAACAAATCAGAATTATAAACAAATTTTTTAAAAGTTTCTCCATACCGTTGAGTGAATAACTCTGGTTTAGTAAGATCATGATTTCCTGGAGCAAAATATACTTTTTTCCCAAGAGCTAGAATATCTGTATCAATTTCATTCCAATCGCGATTAGAACTTCTGTGTACAATGTCGCCGGTCAAAACTCCAAATTGAATAGTAGTATCTGATTTTATCAAGTCAAATTTCTGCTTAAATGGTGGATGAAATCCTTTATTGTTTACTCTTGGTTTTCCATATGTATGACCAGCTACAAAAAAAGAATAATCTACTATATTCAAATCTTGAGATATGGAAACTTGCTTATTTATTCTACAACTAGATATAAATAAGCAAATAACTAACAACCAAAATAGTGAATACTTTTTCATATAGACATTAACTATAAAATTAACAATTGTAGTTGAGGACCTTAGCCAAATAATAACCTACGCTTTGAAGTTGCTTTTTTTAATCTATACTTTGTTAAAAATACCTGCGCTGGCAGGTTCGCCATAGCTAGTCTATGTCTGCGTTTTTTGTTTCGTCTCGTCTAAAAACAACTTCGTCAATTTTAGGTAGTTTTATTAATTTCTAAACTCCTAAATAGAACTTTATAGGATTATTTTTTTTTAAAAAATTGTTTTTCAAATGCAGCTTTTTGTTTATATCTTTCTAAACCTAGTAAAACTTTAAACTCGTTATTTTTACTTTTTCTCCATTTTTGGAAAGCTTCTTTATCGTTTGGCGGTAAATCTTTTTTTAGCCTATTATACTTATTATGTAAGCTTCTGCATTCTTCTAATTCACTATCACTTAAATTGAGTGCTTTTTTAAATCCTGACCAGTAAGGTGATTTTGCAGGACTTTTTTTATTAGGTTTTGCTACGGTTTCTTTTGTTTTTTTATCAGTAACTGCGTTCGTATTTTTATCGTTTGAACAAGTGATAAATATAAGTATGAATGATGTTAATAATAAAATATGTTTCATTATATAATATTTAGAACTAAGATATAAAAGATGAAAATCTTACTATTCATATTAGAGTAACAGTAAATTTAATTTGGTACATCAACTTGAAGAACATGTTGCTTCTTTAATTCTTTTGCAAAATTATAAAGTTCTATATCCGAGCTATTATATTTCTGAATGAGTTTGATAACTCGCTGCGATACTTCTGTTTTTGGTTTCGTTTTATTTTTGTTCTGTTCTGGAA
>JAHDDQ010000096.1 GCA_020629275.1 Tenacibaculum sp.
AGTCTAGTGTGTCATATTTCTGTAGTCCAGTTATTAACTCATGCATGAGTTGCGTGTTAAGTGCATTTAATGCTTTAGGACGGTTTAATGTAGCAACAACAATCCTGTCTATTTGTTCAAATAGTACGTTCATAATGATAAGTTTTAAGTGTTAAGAGTCCCATATAGCACCATAAGCAGGAATGCCTCTAGCTTCCATAGCATGCACTACTTTTTGTGTAAGACTTTGATTTGAAATGCATATTATGGCTTCAGCATTAAAATCTGAATACGCTTTATAAGCCAATTTAACTAAATCAGGTTTCCCTTTTTCGTCGGTGTTCCAGATTATAGCATTTGGTTGAACACTCCTAATTTCATTAACTAAATTGTCGCCATATGTCTTTTCTGGAGTTCTAGTAGACCAGATGAGTACAGAAGGCGTTTCATTTAATAGTAAATGAGGTAAACAAGGTCCAATACCGCTTCCTGTTGCAACCCAAATTACTTTATTAAATAACTTATCTACGTTCCCAACACCTGCCGTTGGTATTCCTTTAACCCATATTTTTTCAGGCTTATCAGAAATGAATTGACCAGTCCAGTCACCAGCTCTAGAAATTGTTAACCTAAATCCGTCTTGATCAGGAGATGGAACATTTGCAAATGAATGCCATTCTAGTAAAGGATTTCTGCTTAATGCTGTTGAAGAACCAGCAAATGGTGTTACTCCATAATTAAAAGAAGTTAAAGCAACATGATTTGAAGGCCTTGTGATTTGTATCGGCACTTTCTTCAAACGTAACCAAGGTAAGATAACACTTATCGTAAGTGAAATTAGAATCCAGAACTCTAATTTTTGCCACAAAGGCATAGTAGTAAGTTCTTGTCCGAGGAAAAGAAACATTTGTACCCAGAATAAAATTAATACAGACCATCCTCCAATTCGATGTGTAATTTCAAATTGGTTATGAAACTTAGTTCTAATTTTAGGTAGTGCCATGATTACGAT
Source organism: Tenacibaculum sp. (assembly GCA_020629275.1). Lineage (GTDB taxonomy): Bacteria > Bacteroidota > Bacteroidia > Flavobacteriales > Flavobacteriaceae > Polaribacter. Next base: position 992 of record JAHDDQ010000096.1, read on the forward strand.
ACCTATTAATAAAACTAAAATTAGAGGAGTAATGATTAGAATACTTATGCTAATTTCATGTGTTTTGTTAATAACGCCATAATAAATAGCTCCAACAAAAATACAATACCAGATAGTTCCCATAGTAGCACTAGAACTGTGTAAGCCCCCAAAATGATAAACTTTAGCACATATCCTTCTGATAAATAAAGGCCAACTTTTAGGAACACTAGTAGCCACTTTAAAGAGAAAGTTAACAATGTATTGTTGCCGTATCAAAATAGCGAGCGTAAAATTGAATAAAATAACACGAGCTAAACTATTTAAAGCTATGTTGTCTACTTGAAACCAATTCCAAGAGTATATACTTTTATAAAGTATGTAAGAATTGATTAATGTAACAAGTATAAACAGTCTTTGGTAGGGTATAAATAGAGGAAGTTTACCAATTCTATACAAAAGGCTTTTCTTTGGAGGTAAAATGATATTTTCCATAATTACGATTGTATAAATTGTTCTCTTAATACCTTTTTATCTATTTTACCTCTAGATGTTTTTGGAAGATGATCTAATATTCTAAAGTCACTTGGAAGATAATAATAGGGGAGTTGCTCTTCAATAGATTTAATAATCCTCTCTATTAAATTATCAGTTTTAGTATCAGATAGGCTTATGAACGAAACCAAATTATTCTTATGTTTTAAAGTTACAGCACGCTTAACTTCACTAAAGCTTTCAATGATTTTACTGATAGCGTCTAATTCAACTCTAAAACCTTTAATCTTTACTTGGTCATCAATTCTACCGTAGTGAATTAATTCTCCATTCTCATTCCATTTTCCCAAATCACCAGTATTGAACATCTTAGCATCTTTTTTCAAAAAGATATCCGAACTATATCGTTTGGTGTTTAATTCTCTATTGTTAATGTACCCATTAGTTACACAGTCTCCACCTGCCCACATGATGCCAACTTCTCCAATTTTTAAAGGCTTTTTATTTTCATCTAAAATATAAACTGTGTTATTTGGTGTAGGTTTACCTATTGAAAGCTCATGACTATTGATATCACATTTTTTCATAGTATTTACAATAGTTGTTTCTGTTGGACCACATGAATTATAAAAAGTGCATTTTCGTGACCACGTATTAGCAAGAATAACAGGACAAGGTTCACCAGCTACTGCTACAGTTTCTACCTTGTTACATTTACTAGCGTCTATTGTTGTTAATAACGATGGAGTTGCTATGATAACATTTGCGCGTTCAGCAGTTTTCTGAATATCCTTCCCTCTTACTAATAAAGTGCCTCCATTACCTAAACAGCCTAAAATTTCCCAAGCAGCCATATCAAAAGAAATATTAAGTAATTGGGCCACTTTTGTACCTGGAGTAATATTCAAGTTACCTGGAGTATTATATAAAATATTACATAAGTTCTTGTGAGTTACCTCTACGCCGTTAGGTGTTCCAGTTGTACCTGAAGTAAATAGAATGAAACATCCTTTATGTTCATCATCATTAACATGATTTATTAATTTTATATTTCCATAAAGGTTTTTATAAATGTCTTTTTGCAATTCCTGATCTATAAAGATAGAAGAGCTTTCATTGAAGAATTTTAGTTTATCTTGATATCTAGCAAGTGATAGAATGATTTTTATATTACTTACTTCAGAAATCTCTTGAAGCATGCTAACAGGTACGATTCGGGGGTCTTGTGGAATATAAATAGCTCTTAATTTCAAGGCTGCAATAATTCCAATGAGCATATCTATGGATCGATTTACATATAAGCCGATCTTATCTCCACTTGAAATTCCTTTTTGTTTTAATATTAAAGCAAGGATAGTCGCTTCATCATCTAGCTGTTTATAAGTTATCGCTTTAGTTTCATAAATAGCGGCAATATTACTAGGTGTTTTAACCACCCAATGTTCAAAAGCATGAACGATATTTTTAAAGGGAGTTTCCAACGATGGAGCGATACCATTTTCTATGAATTTTTTTTGTTCATCAGAAGATAAATTACTTAAAGTGTTAAGATTAACTCTTTCTTTTAAATATGAAAATGTATCATTACCATATTCGAAATAATCAGAGTTATTGTCTACAATTGATTTTTTCATGATTTATTTTGTTGTGGGTTTATACTAAAATCGAAGAACTGCAGTTTCAATTTTCAAGGACAAATAACTCTTTAAAGTATCACAGAAGTATCACGGAAAAATCAATTATATGTAACATTTATTTTTTTATAAATTAGCAATCCCCCCCGAATAATCTACTTTCTTATGAAAAAAATTTTAATAATAGACGACGATAAAGCCATGTCTAAACTATTAGAAATTAATATTTCGAATAACGGTTACACCACCGAAACAGCATATGATGGCGAACAAGGAACAGCCTTGGCACTTAATAATGATTTTGCTTTAATATTATTAGACATTACACTGCCTAAACTTGACGGGATAGAAGTTTGTAAGCGGATAAGAAAAGAAAAGCAAACTCCTATTATTATGCTGACAGGTAAAACACAAGAGTTAGATAAAGTTTTAAGTCTTGAACTTGGAGCAGATGATTATGTAACTAAACCTTTTGGAATTAGGGAACTAATGGCTCGTATGAAAGCCGTTATAAGACGCTGTAATGTTGAGCCCAATAAAATTCAAAACAAGACGTTACTATTTGGAGATCTGTTTATCGATATTGCTAAAAGAAAAGTAATGAAGAATCAAGATAAGATTGGCTTATCACCTAAAGAGTTTGAATTATTGATACTATTAGCATCTAACCCTGGTAAAATATTTAGTAGAATAAATTTATTGCAAATTGTATGGGGATATGATTTTAAAGGGTATTCGCACACTGTGAATTCACATATAAACAGACTTAGAAGTAAAGTAGAGCTGGACATGACTAATCCAGAGTTTATTTTAACTGAATGGGGAATAGGTTATAAGTTTAATGAAGAATTAAGCGCTTCTGTTAATGAAGAATTATCGATCACTATCTAATAAATTTATACTAAAATTAGGTGTACTTTTTTTAATAACAATACTTGTAATAGGAGTACTGTACATAACAGTAACTTTTTTTTTGCTTGATAAATTTTATAGTCAAACAACTCAGAGATTAAATGCTGATGTAGCTAACCATTTAATAGAAGAAAAATTTAAAGCGGATTCACCTTTTTTAGAAAATGGAAAAGTAAATAAAAAGCTTTTTGACGATATAATGCACGATATGATGGCAGTTAACAGAGCTATAGAAGTGTATTTATTGAACGAAAATGGTGAAGTATTACATTCTTTGGTATTAGATCATTCGGATGAATATGAAGCAATAAAAAAAGTTAATTTAGTACCTATAAGAAAATTTATAGCAGATAATACAATCTATGTTTTAGGTGATGATCCAAAAAACACTGAAAACAAAAAAATTTTCTCTGCAGCTTCTTTTTCAAGTAGAGGGAAGAAAGGATTTATATACATATTATTAGCAAGTCAAAGTTTCGAACAAATATGTAAAAGCTTATTTAAAGGTTATTTTTCCAAATTAACATTTATAACATTATTTATAACTATGTTCTTAGCTATCGGTATTGGTGGTTTAAGTATATTTTTAATTTCTAAAAGTTTATTATTAATAATATATTACGTAAATCGATTTAAAGAAGGAGATTTAAATAGTAGAATACCAGAAGCAGAGAAATCTAATTTATCCATACTAGCAACTACATTTAATGAAATGGCAACCACCATATCACAAAGTATTGAAGAGATAAATTCAATAAATACCTTTAAGAAAGAATTAATCGCGAATGTGTCTCATGATCTGAGAACACCATTAACAGTTATTAGAGGATATGCTGAAACATTGAAAGATGAGGTTAGTGAAATTACTGATAGTGATAGAAAAGAATTTTTAAATATTATTGAAAAAAGTACAATGTCTTTATCAAATCTCGTAAATCATTTAAACGATTATTCAAATTTAGATGCTAGAGAAATAGTACCCAAAAAAACTGTATTTAATGTAGTTAATTTAATTAAAGACATCATCAATCGCTATGAAATTATTGCTAAAGAGAAAAAGATAAAAATAGATGTTAACTATGAAAAAGAAACTTTAAAACAAGTATATGCAGATAAAATATTGATAGAACGCGTATTTCAAAATGTTTTTGATAATGCTCTTAAATTTACACCTGAGCATGGTAGTATTTGTTTTTTTGTAAAAAGTGAATTGAAAGACACAATTACCATACAAATTAAAGACACTGGACCAGGCATGAAAAAGGAAGATATTAATTCAGTTTTTAAAAAATACACAAAATTATCAACCAGTTCTAGCGAAGATAAAGGTGTTGGATTAGGATTAGCGATCGTTAAAAAAATTATGGAACTTCACAATACTAAAGCTAAATTTTATTGTGATTATGCTAAAGGATGTGTATTCGAATTTACGTTACCTATCAAAGATTCATCAAAGAATTAATAAATTAATGTCTCTAAAAGGGATATCGAACCAATCAGCGACAGTTTTGTTTGTTAATATACCATGATAAAAATACATACCATTACGTAAACTTTTATCATAACGAGCAGCATTCTCAAAGCCACCTTCTTCAGCTATATTGAGTAAGTAAGGAGTTAAGATATTACTTATAGATACAGAAGCAGTTCGTGAATAACGTGAAGGAATATTAGGTACACAATAATGTATAACACCATGCTCTCTAAAAGTAGGAGTACTATGTGAGGTAATTTTAGAGGTTTCAAAACAACCACCTCTATCAATACAAACATCTACAATAACAGCCCCATCTTTCATATTTTCAATCATAGTCTCTGTAACTACAATAGGAGATCTGTCTACACCTCTAATTGCTCCAATAGCAACGTCACAACGCATCAAAGCTTTTAATAAAGATTTTGGTTGTACTGTTGAAGTATAAATAGGGGTGTGTATATATTGTTGTAAACGGCGCAATTTTGTAATTGAATTATCAAATACTTTTACACGTGCACCTAAACCAATAGCAGCTTTAGCAGCAAACTCACCAACAGTTCCAGCACCTAAAATAACAACATCACTTGGAGGAACGCCACCAATATTTCCTAGCAATAAACCATTACCACCGTTAGCAGTAGTCATTAATTCTGCTGCAATATGCATTGAGGCGATTCCAGCTATTTCACTTAAAGATTTTAAAATAGGAAAAACGCCATGTTCATCTTTAATATAATCGTACGCTATAGCTGTAATTCTTTTTTTAGCCAAGGCTTCAAAATACTTCTTACTTTGGGTTTTTAATTGTAAAGCAGATATCAGGAAGGCTTGAGGATTCATTAAGGAAATCTCATCCAAAGAAGGAGGTTCTACCTTAACAACCAGATTACAGGCAAATACTTCTTTTATATCATATGAAACTTTTGCACCAGCCTCTGAATATTCTCTATCAGAATAATTAGCACCTTCACCAGCTGTAGTCTCTACAACAACTCTATGACCATGAGCAACAAGTGCCGCTACAGCATCAGGAGTTAAACTAATTCTTTTTTCTTGTAAATGTGTTTCTTTTGGTAAACCAATAAACAACTCACCTTTTTGCTTTTTAATTTCAAGCGTTTCCGGTTGTGGCAGTAATTGTTCTTTTGTAAAAGGAGAAATACCCATCGATGTTATTTAAGTTTAATGTTACGTTGACCGTTATCTAACAATGAAATATTGATATCAACAGACTCTAAAGGTAATAAATTTTTAATATTTTCAGGCCATTCAACTAAACACCAATTATCACTGTAAAAATAGTCTTCAATTCCTATATCGTAAGCTTCATCTTCGTTTTCAATTCTATAGAAATCAAAATGATACACTTTATCTTCGTTATTAGTAACATATTCATTTACTATAGAAAAAGTAGGGGAGTGTGCAATATCTTTAACCCCCAAAACTTTACAAACTTCTTTGATAAGTGTTGTTTTTCCAATTCCCATTGGTCCATTAAATAACAAAATTTTATACTTACATGCAGTAATTAACTCCTTAGCTACTGAAGTAAGCTCATTTAACGAGTAATTTCTATTCATATGTACTATTTCAAATAAAATGCTAACTTAAACAAAAACTATTTATAACGATAATGTCCAATAATTTTAAATTTAAATAAGCAGTCTTCCAAAACTTGTCCAGCACCTATATTATGAACAACTAAGGGAGTTGTACCATCGTTAGATATTTTATTCACTATTATACCTATATGTGTTGTACTTCCGAATAAATTCCAAGCAACTATATCGCCTGGTAAGTAATCTTTTGGATTATCTGTTATTGGTTTTACAATTCCTTTTCTTTTAAAAAAAGTCATTAAGTTCGGATCTCTTCGATGGTCAATGTTAGGGTCCGTTTTCTTCAAACCCCAAATTTTTGGATATAAAGAGAAGTTTTCTTTCATATCTAAATGTACTTCTCTTTGTAGGTCAATTCCTAGTTTTCGATATGCTCTTACAATAACATCGGTACAAACTCCTTTATGTTTTGGAACATCACCATTTGGATAAGAAATAGAAAAATAACTAGGATCGTACTCTACAGTGTCATTAACCAATGTTAAAGCCGCTTGGTTAAGCGAATTCTGTGCTTTTAAAACAAAGCAATGAAACAGGCTAAATACAACAAAGAAGTAAATTATCTTTTTCATTATTTAGTATTGTAAATTGCGCATGGTATAACTACTTCTTCTAACGAAATACCACCATGTTGGTAAGTGTTTCTAAAATATTTAACAAAATGATTGAAATTGTTAGGGTATGCAAAGAATAAATCTTCTTTGGCAAAAATAAAAGGACTATTTATGGTAATGCTTGGTAAAAATATGTCTTTCGGATTTTTTACGGCATAAACATCCTTATCTTCATAACTAAGACTTCTTCCTGTTTTGTAACGTAAATTGGCACTAATATTTTTATCCCCAATAACTTTGGTCGGATTTTTACAGTTGATAGTTCCATGATCCGTAGTTAAGATTAGTTTCTGACCTAATTCTTTAGCTTTTTGAATAATAGCCAACAGCGGAGAGTTTTTAAACCAACTTACAGTTAAAGATCGATACGCTTTGTCGTCTCCTACCAATTCTTTAATAACTTCCATTTCAGTTTTAGCATGCGAAAGCATATCAACAAAATTATAAACAACAACTGTTAAATCATTTTGCTTGGTACCTTTGTAATTTTCTGCTAACTCTTTACCGTTTTTTAATGAAGTTATTTTATAGTACTCATGTTTTATATCTAGATTTAAACGTTTTATTTGATCAGCTAAAAAATCTGCTTCAAATAAATTCTTACCTCCAGCATCAGTATCATTTCTCCAAAATTCTGGGTGTCTCTTTTCCATCTCTGAAGGCATTAAGCCAGAAAAAATTGCATTTCTAGCGTATTGTGTTGCTGTAGGAAGAATGCTAAAATAAGCATGTTCAACTTCTTTCCTGTAAAAATTATTGATAAAAGGTTCTAATATCCTATACTGATCGTAACGTAGGTTATCAATTACAACAAGTAAAGTACCTTTTTCTTTGTCAATATTAGGAATAACATAATCTTTAAAAAGTGTATGCGAAAAAGTAGGTTTATCATTCCCTGTTAACCAATTCTGATAATTATTTTTTATAAATTTAAAAAACTGAGAGTTAGCTTCAGATTTTTGACTCTCTAATATACCAAGCATTCCTTCATCATCTATATTCTCTAACTCAAGTTCCCAGTGAATAAGACGCTTGTATAATTCAACCCATTCTTGATATGAATTTACCATTGCCAAATCCATAGTTATTGTTCGAAACTCTTGCTGGTAGTTAGATGTGGTTTTTTCTGAAATTAAACGAGAATGATCTAAATTCTTTTTTAAACTTAACAAAATTTGATTAGGATTAACAGGCTTTATCAAGTAATCAGCAATCTTAGAACCAATTGCTTCTTCCATTATATATTCTTCCTCACTTTTCGTAATCATTACTACAGGAAGGTTAGGTTGTTGCTGCTTAATTTGTGTTAACGTTTCTAACCCCGTAATCCCTGGCATATTCTCATCTAGAAAAACAATATCAAAATTTGTTTCAAGAACTAAATCAACTGCATCAGCACCATTGGTACATGTGGTAACGTTATAATTTTTTTGTTCAAGGAAGATAATGTGTGGCTTTAATAAATCGATTTCATCATCTACCCACAGAATGTTAATTTTACTCATAGTTAAAGTTCTTTGTCGATACTTCTAACGATTAAAAATAGTTTTGTTGTATTTAAAAACCTAAAGTTACGTTAATAAAAATAGTAATTGTTTGGTGTAGTAATTAAAATGCATTTACATTTGTTTAAAACATTGTATTTATTTTGAATAGAGTAAAAACGAATAAGCTGAAAATATTAAATGATCCTATTTATGGATTTATCTCGATACCAAATTCTTTGATTTTTGATATTATTGAACATCGATATTTCCAGCGTTTACGAAGAGTGTCTCAAATGGGACTCTCAAATTTAGTGTACCCCGGAGCTAATCACACACGATTTCATCATGCCATAGGTTGTATGCATTTAATGCAAAAAGCTGTGCATGTTCTACGTAGTAAGAATATCGATATTTCTGAAGAGGAAGCCAATGCATTGTACATAGCAATATTATTACATGATATAGGTCATGGCGCATTTTCTCATGCATTAGAACATAGTATTGTCAATGAAATTGCTCACGAGGAAATTTCATTGAAGTTCATGAAAAAACTAAATGAAGAATTTAATGGAGATTTAAGTTTAGCAATACAGATCTTTGAAGGAAAATATCATAGAGGTTTCTTTAATCAGTTAATATCTTCACAATTAGATATTGACAGATTAGATTATCTGAAAAGAGATAGTTTTTACACAGGTGTTACTGAAGGAAATATATCTTCCGATCGATTGATAGCAATGATGAATGTGAAGAAAGACGAATTAGTCATCGAAGAAAAAGGGATTTATTCTGTTGAAAAGTTCCTGATCGCAAGACGCTTAATGTATTGGCAGGTATACCTACACAAAACATCACTATCAGCGGAAACGTTACTTGTAAAAACACTTAAAAGAGCTAAAGAGCTGGCAAAAAAAGGAATAGAATTACCTGCAAGTTCTTCGCTACGTTATTTTCTATACAATACAATAAATGAAAATAATTTTACAGATGAGACTTTAGAAGTATTTTCAAGATTGGATGATTATGATGTATTGTCTGCTATAAAAGAATGGGTTTTTGTTGAAGATTTAATTTTAGCACAATTATCAAAAATGATTGTTCATAGAAGGTTGTTAAAAATTGAAATTCAAGATAAAGCCTTTTCAGATAAATTTAAAAATAAAGCAATCAACAGATTAAAGAAACTAGAAGGCTACACTGAGGAGTGGTTAGAATACTTTATGTTTTTTGATAAAGTTAGTAATCAGGCATACAATAAAAATAAGCCTATAAACATAGTAACAAAAAAAGGAAAACTAAAAGATATTGTAAAAGCTTCTGATAATCTGAATTTGAAACCTTTATACAAACCTGTGGTGAAATATTACTGCTGTCATCCAAAGAATTTTCTTTTGAGTTAAGCCATATCACAAACATTAAACAAAAATAATTACTTTTGCAGTTAATGGAGTTTACAGCAAAACAAATAGCAGATATCTTAGAAGGTGAAATCATTGGTAATCCTGATGAGAAAGTATCTAAATTAGCAAAAATAGAAGAAGGTCAAATAGGATCTTTAACATTTTTAGCTAATCCTAAGTATATCAACTATGTTTACACTACACAATCGTCAATAATCATTGTAGGTAAAGATTTTATTAGAGAGAAAGATCTTGAAACTACTTTGATTAAGGTAGATGATCCTTATGAATCTTTTTCAAAATTACTATCATATTATAATGATGCTAAAAATAATAAGGTAGGTAGAGAAACACCTGTATATGTGTCGGATTCAGCTACCATAGGAGATAAAGAGTACATAGGAGCGTTCTCGTATATTTGTGAAAACGTAAACATAGGTAATAATGTGAAGATTTATCCTAATTCTTATATTGGAGATAACGTTACCATAGGTGATAATTGTACAATATTTTCAGGTGTTAAGATATATTCAGATACAGTAATTGGAAATAATTGTAAAATACATTCGGGTAGTATTATTGGATCTGATGGATTTGGTTTTGCACCCAATAAAAATGGAGTATACAATGCTATACCACAAATAGGAAATGTAATTATTGAAGACAATGTTGATATTGGAGCTAATTCTACTATAGATAGAGCTACTCTAGGTTCAACAATAATAAGAGAAGGAGTAAAGCTTGATAATCAAATTCAAGTAGCACATAATGTTGAAATAGGCAAAAATACAGTAATAGCATCGCAAACTGGTATAGCTGGTTCTACTAAAGTAGGTGAAAACTGCATGATTGGTGGACAAGTAGGAATAGCGGGGCATTTAAGCTTAGGAAATAATTTACAAATACAAGCACAATCTGGTATTAGTAAAAACTTAAAAGATAACTCCATAGTACAAGGAACCCCTGCGTTTGGTTATACGGATTTTAATAAATCGTATGTACACTTTAGAAATTTACCTAAAATAACAACAACTATTCATAAACTAGAAAAAGAGTTAAAGACTCAAAAAAAACAAAATGGGTAATAAGCAAAAGACCATAGAGAATGACGTTACATTATCTGGTGTAGGTTTGCATACAGGTAATCAAGTAACAATGACTTTTAAACCTGCGCCAGTAAACCATGGTTTCGCATTTAAAAGAATCGATTTAGAAGGGCAACCTATCATAGAAGCTAGAGCAGATTATGTTGTGAATACTCAGCGAGGAACCAACATGGAGAAGAATGGAGTTCAAATTCAAACATCTGAACATGTTTTAGCTGCCGCCATAGGTTTAGATATAGATAATTTATTAATAGAAATTAACGCATCTGAGCCGCCTATAATGGATGGTTCATCTAAATTTTTCATAGAAGCATTAGAAAAAGCAAATGTCATAGAGCAAGATGCTGAAATAGAGGAATATATTGTTATAAAGATGAAATTTCTGGTAGTGAGATCATATTAATGCCAGCTCAAGAGTACCAAGTAACTACAATGGTAGATTTTGGAACGAAGGTATTAGGAACACAAAATGCTACACTAAATCACATATCTGACTTTAAGGAAGAGATATCATCTGCAAGAACATTTAGCTTTTTACACGAAATTGAAACACTTTTAGAACACGATTTAATTAAAGGTGGCGATTTAAATAATGCTATTGTATATGTTGATAAAGAACTTTCAGAAAGCACTACTGAGAAATTAAAAAAAGCATTTAATAAAGACGATATTAAAATAAAGCCTAATGGTATTCTAGATAACCTAGAATTACACTGGGCAAATGAGGCTGCAAGACACAAGTTGTTAGATGTAATTGGTGATTTAGCATTAGTTGGAACACGAATAAGAGGTAAAGTAATTGCTAATAAACCAGGACATTTAGTAAACACTACTTTTGCAAAGAAATTGGCCAAAATAATAAAAAAGGAGAAACGTAATAATGTTCCTGTTTATGATTTAAGTCAACCACCATTAATGGATATTCATAAAATTATGGATATTTTACCACACAGACCTCCATTCTTGTTAGTTGACAGGATTTTAGAATTATCTGACACACATGTTGTAGGTATGAAAAATGTAACTATGAATGAAGATTTCTTTGTAGGACATTTCCCTGGAGCGCCTGTGATGCCTGGAGTTTTACAAATTGAAGCAATGGCTCAATGTGGAGGAGTATTAGTACTAAGCACAGTACCAGATCCAGAAAATTACTTAACATATTTCATGAAAATGAACAATGTTAAATTTAAACAAAAAGTATTACCAGGTGATACTTTAATATTTAAATCTGAGTTAGTAACTCCTATAAGAAGAGGCATATGTCATATGCAAGCCTATGCTTATGCAAACGGAAAAATAGTAGCAGAAGCAGAGCTAATGGCACAAATAAGTAAAGTTAAATAATTATGAATCAACCATTAGCATACGTACATCCGCAAGCCAAAATAGCTAGAAATGTAGTTATAGAACCCTTTTCTACTATCCACGCCAATGTTGAAATAGGATCAGGTACATGGATTGGTTCAAATGTAACAATTATGGAAGGTGCACGTATTGGAAAAAATTGTAGAATTTTTCCTGGTGCAGTAGTTTCTGCTATTCCTCAAGATTTAAAGTTTGATGATGAAGAAACCACCGTTGTAATAGGAGATAATGTTACAATTCGTGAATGTGTTACAATAAACAGAGGAACATCAGATAGGCATAAAACTGTAATAGGAGATAATTGTTTAATAATGGCATATTGCCATATTGCACATGATTGTATTGTAGGCGATAACTGTATTTTTTCTAATAATTCTACTTTAGCAGGCCACGTAACTGTAGGAGATAATGTAGTTCTAGCAGGTATGG
>JAHDDQ010000097.1:0-1090 GCA_020629275.1 Tenacibaculum sp.
CACCAGCAACTTCTATACTAATTTCTCCTTTACTTTCTCCTTTAATTTGATTATTGACTATTGTTGAATTGGTAACCTCTAAAAGAGTGGGTCTATCTATTATTATTGACTTTGGTGTGGCAATTATACAGTCATTATTATCTTTGATCCATACGTTATAACTACCATCTGTTAATCCTTCAATAGTGTCATCTGTTAAAGTTGATAATGTTTCAAATGTAGTTTTATCATCTATTGAAAATGAATATGGTGGTGTTCCACCATTGACTGTAAGTTTTATTTTACCATCATCTACTGTATTACATGTAATATCAACTTTATCTAATTTTAAATCAATATTATTAGGCTCTATTAAATTTTTAACGATACTGGTAGCAGTTATAAAACCGTCATTTACAGTAACTGTATAATCACCTGAAACATCTTCTAAAGTTTCTAGAGTGGCTCCTGAAATAATACTTCCATTTTTATACCATTGATAAGTATAACTACCTGACCCTCCTGAAGGATTTGCCTGTAAAGTTCCTTTTTCTCCTTTACACTTAATAGGTTGTATTTCAGAGATAGTAGCTATTAATTTTTCAGGTTCTTGAACAATTATTTCATTAGTGTCTAGTTTACAATTATTAGTATCGGTTATGGTACCTACATAAGTACCTGCCTTTAATTGGTCTATTTCTAATCCATCTTTAGAAAATGATGCATCGCCTAATTTTCTCCAACTAACTGTATATATTGGTGTGCCTCCATTTATCGTTAACTTAATACTTCCTTTATTATCTCCAAAAATATTATTGTGAACTACTTGAGGTGTACCAATCGAAATTTCTTCTGGTTCATTAATTTTAACTACCGAAGAAACACTCGATTTACATGTAATAACGTTTTTATCTCTAGCAATAAATCGATATCCTACGTTTGGAATTGCTGGTAGCGTAAACACATTACTATCTTCCCAAACTATTCCTGATGGCTTAAAAACAGCATATTGATATATTCCCGAAGCACCACCAATAGCTGTAAGTGTTATCGTAGTATTTGCACCGTTACATTTTATCTCCGAATGTTCTATGTTACTTATTTCTATTTC
>JAHDDQ010000097.1:1100-10280 GCA_020629275.1 Tenacibaculum sp.
ATGTAATGTCTTCTTCAAATTTACCAGATCTAGTGTCTTTAACTGTCACTGTGTATGTTCCTTCTACTACGTCTATTTCAATTCCTGAAGTAGAAATATTGGGAAATGTCTGAGGTGAAGTTCCTGATTTTTTCACTGTTACTTCATAATCAGCATATCCGCCTGTTATATTCGAAATCTTTATTTTACCTGTACCTCCAAAACAATTAGGTTCAGTTTTGGAAAGCGTAAACTTTACAGGTTCTGGATCTCTTATTTCAGGTAATGTATATTCTTGAGTACAATTATTATCGTCGGTATATCTTATTTTGTGAATTCCTGCTGGTAAATCAAGTATGGTAAAACCAGACTGGTATGCTCTACCTGTTTTAGTATTTGTTGTACTACCATTAATTAGTAATGTATAATCGTAGTAATTATTAATTGGTGTTCCTCCCGTGACATTACTAACTCTAACAGATGCATCGGCATTTGATGGAGCACTTGGACTTACAATATCAGTTGCTAGAATAGTATGCTCAATTTTTGCCTTAGCATTAATTGTTATTGCTACATTCCCTTTATTGATATCTTCACAATTTTTGGTATCTCGTATTCTTACTTTATATGTACCAGGTGCTAAACCAGAAATTGAAGTTGATGGAGAGGCAAATGGTGTTGTACTCCAAGTATAACCATCATCTAAGCTATAATTGAAGTTTCCAGATCCTCCAGATGCACTTATGTCAATTTTTCCATTCTTAGCATTGTAACATGTTTCATCTTGTACTTTAACAGCATCATTAAATACTACTGGGGGCGGAATATTTACCGTAAAGTCATACTGCAATGTTCCGTTATTACAATATGGAACACCAGAACTTCCTGACAGTTCTATTCTATAGTTTCCTGCAGTAGCTATATTTCCACTCCAAGTATATTTATATACACCGTTACTAACTCTGGTAAGCGTTCTTATATTATCATTACTATCTACAGGGTTGTAACTACCTCCAAACCATCTTTTCAAATTAAAATTTAAGCGTTCTCCTGTAAATAATTGCCTATTGAAATAAAATGTTAAGTCGTTAACTCCATCTACAGAACACTGAGGTTGTGTATATGTTGGTGGCCTACTTCTTCTTGGAGGTTCAGGCAAAAATCGTACAGTTAAAGTGTTAGAGTAAGGAGAATTATAGCAATTAGGATCAATCCTAAACTGTATTGGTTTGTTTATGTTGTTTCGGTAAGCGGTTGTACCTTCTCTAAATAAATCGGTGTATTTAAGATTTATTCTAGATCTTCCTCTTGTACCATAGTAACTTCTCCATCCAGCACCTGGAACTCTATACTGTAATCTATAAATACTATTATCTGTATATGGTAAGCCATATCCGTTACGAGCCCTAAAACTAACATTACCCGTTACACATACATTTTTAGTTCTCCATGCTGGTGTGCCGTCTGTGTGTCTTAATCTTACATTAGGTTCTATATAAATCCTAGCTCTCCTAGCACCTCCTAAGGCATTTCCTCCAGCTAAAAAACTTACATCTAAGTTGTAAAGTCCACAAGATTTATGACTAACATTAACTGTAAGAGTTCTTCTATGCCTACTACCTCGTTTACATCTTCTATTATGGTGTCGTTTGGAATAAAATTCAAATTGTGTTATTCTCTTATTGGCTGGTACAGTTATTTCACCTCTTAATGTATTTCGACCACTAGCCCACCATCCACCACCTACCCATGTAAAATCTCTGTCACCAGAAAACTTAACTTTCACTGAATAATCTGGACATCTATGATGCACAGTATGGTTGTATGGAATTTCATATCTAATTTTATATGTGTCTTGTCCAAAAAGATTACCTATACTTAATAGTAAAAAAAGAACGATAAATTGTACTGCTTTCTTCATAGCTTTAATAGATTATTTGGATTTTTTTTATCGGTGATTTAGCTCCAGAATTAAAAACTGCCTGTAGTAAATAGGTATACTTTGTATTTATTAATAAATTTTTATCTAGGAAACTATTATCTTTTGCTGTTAGTACTTTATACATGGTTGGACTTTTTTCAGCTTCCCCTTTGTATAAGATAAATTCTTGAAGATTATTTTCGTTATACTTCCAATCTAACTTTATAAACTTCTGTTCTCTATCTACAATTCCATTAAATCTTGTAATTGGTGCTTTAGGAGCTGTATCTGATATCGAAATTTTAAGAGGTGTTATTGGCTCAGATTCTAGTCCCGATTCATCGACGGTAATAATGGTATACATATAGGTTTTTCCGACTACTGTTGAAACATCCGTATACTCATTTATTGGTAGAGGAAACTCTTTTATTAATCCCCATGACAAACCTCTTTTTGCTTCTTTTCTATACAGTAAAGTCGCTTTTGCATCGTTACTGGTACTAGTTACCCAGTTTAATTTCACTTTAGTTCCTACAGCTTTAAAAGAGGTAAAAACTGGTGATGTTGGTGGCACAATATCTGGTCTTTTTAGTTCCAAAACTTGGGAAAATTCTGATGGATTATAACGTTTATCAAAGGACTTAATTTTATAATAGATTTTCTTATTTAGTGTTTTTATATTCACTGTGTCTATTATAGTGCTATTTGGTATTGGTTCAAAAGTAATTTGAGTAAACTCATCATCCTTCAGATTTGCTTTGAATACTCTATACCCTAAAAAGTCTACTTCTGTATTCTGTTTCCATTTCAATTGAACAACTCCTAATGAGTCAATACTTCCTGTAAGTTCTAAAGGAATAGCTGGAGGTGTATTATCGTCTGGTTGTACCATTTTAGGAAATGATTCTCTTTTATTACCATCATTACCTACAGCTACTATTTTATAATAGTTTATCGCTTGTACATTTGTTAAATTAATACTTCTTTGTCTTTTACTTATCGATGGATTTACTAGAGTATATTCTCCTTTTACTTTATTAGCTCTAATTAACTGAAATTCTTTCATGGTATTCTCTGCTTCAGAAGGGAACTCCCAATTTAAAACTACATTACCATTATCTTGAAAATTTAAATCTGTTATAAATGGATTGTGAATTAAAGGGTCTGTACCTTTTCCTTTAATAATTTTTGAATAAGGACCTTTGAGTCCAAAAGGTGAAATTCCTCTAATTCTATATTGATACTGTTTGTTATTCTGAAAAAGGCTATCCACATACATCATTCTATTTGATGTATTTTCTGCTCTACTTGCTAAATTTGTAACAGGTGTATTTGCTACATTATTGAACGATTTTCCGTTATCCTCAGATTTTTCAACTACATAATTTGAATAGTATCTTTTCAAAATTTCATAGTTCCAGCTTAAAATTGTTGTTTTATCTTTAAAAACACCTACAAACTCCTGCGGCTTTGGCAAAGGTTTATAATCTATTAACCCTAAATATACCCCTCCTTTTTTTATTTTATACTTCACCGAATTTGGTAGAGCAACTCTAATATTATATAAATATCTTTCTCCTTGTTTCGCTGTTGTATCTTCAAATGCTAAACCTGAAAAGTTAGCAACTTCAAAATCTTGGTCTGCAGCATAATATGCAAAGGTAAATCGTTGTTCTAATATCTGTGCTTGATTAATGATTTTTAAAATACCATTTCCGCCTTCGTTCATAGACACGTCAAATTGTTCTCCAAATAAAGCTTGAGCCGCGATTGCTGCATTATTACTTCTCTCTGTAAACTCTTTCCATTCTAGCATAGGTTTTGGCTTAATTGGAATTTCATTGAGCTGTTTAGTTTCAGGATTTGGAGCTATAACGTTGTTTTTAACGATAGTTTTTCTTTCGATTATATATCCATATTTATTAGAGTATTTCCATGCTGTTGGAGTTGTAACTCCCCAACGAATCAATATTTTATTATCTTTTGTAACTATGGCTGTTGCTTTAACCTCTGCAGTTTTGTTACCTATTTCTTTTTGACTATAAGCAACATTATAAAAGCTATTACATGCAAATATTGATAAGAATATTATGATTTTTAAATGCTTATTCATCTAATGGATTGATATATTTTATTTGATAATTTTTTCCTGTTTGAACTTGACCTGGAAGTACGTACTTAAGATCAGCTTTGTATTTACCTTTTCTCATATATGGAAAAACTTTTTCAACCATATCCACGTATTGTTGATTGTTTTGCCATGGTAGATCTGAATTTAGTAATTGATATCTCAAATCTTCATAATCTAATAGATAATAGTGTGTTAAATTATAACGATAAGGATTATAAGTGTAAATTTCACTTCCTGAAACTTCATTTTCTAAAAGTGTTAAATACCAAGTCATTGGTTCTACACCTTCAACAGGAGGAACTCCTACTTTATCCGTTTCTCTTTGTGTAACTTCTATTGACCCCATCAATGGATATCCTTTATATATCAATGGATAAATATGTTTCTTATAATAACTATCATCTAATGACGCTCTAGAGACTACCAATGGAGTATTGCCTGAATATTGATTACCTCTTAACTCAACTAAATCGAAAGCTTCTTGATTATTAATAGTATGTAATAAAGTAAGTCCATCTGGATAATCAACACGATCGTACAAATCTTTACTTTTATCCATGTCTCTCATTTTACGTTGAAATGTGGTATAATTACTAGTTCTAAAATTGTAAATTAATAATTCTCTTTCTCCGTCTTTACTTACAACTCCTTCTGCTGTTCTGGATTTTACTTCTGCTGTATTTTCAGAATCATTACTTCCTAAATCTTTACTGTTATAAGATTCAGATACATTGGACCCCACATCTGTACCTTCAGACACTAATTTTATGTTTACATCATAATCTGTTTGTGTACTCATATTCTCAGGAAGTAAATACGTTAACTGTTTTTTACCAGCATTGTAATTGTATTTTTTCAAAAATGTATTTCCTGAACTAGAAGTCATTATCATTTCTTTTTCCCAGTTTGGTACTGCATCAAATAAATATTTCTGTCCTCTTTTAAGGGTAACATACCCTGTATTATATTCATCAGTAAAGAAATTCTTCTGTCCTAAAACCGGATACATATATGCTATATTGCTCAGCGGAATTGTTTTTGGCGCTTCACCTGTTGTAAAATTAATTTCTTTCGTTTCAGTTGCTATTTTCCCTTCATCTCTCATGGCTTCCCACTGACCATTTTTATATTCTTCAAAATGTACTTGAACATAACCTTTTAAGTTAGATTGAGGAGGTAATATTTCGTGCGAATAAAAAGCAACAGCATCGTTTCCTTGACTCCATTTTAGTTCACCCTCAATTTTTTGACCGTCTTTTTTAACAGAAAATTCATCAAGTAATATTTTATACCTTCTATCACCTGTATCATCAGGAAGTTCAAAAACTTTATTTATTTGTAAGTTGAATACTACTTGTGGTGCTGCAAAAACATCTACTTCTGCACTACCATCTTTTGGTGTTAAATCGCTAATCACAACGATACCATCTAATGGACTTCCACCTACTATTTCACATTTTTCACCTAATTCTACTTTGAATCTGAATTTTCCTTTTATTAATCCTCCAAGTAAATTATAGTGGCCACCTAAGTACCCTCTAAACCAAGCTGGATTCGGTAGTCTTGCTTGTAATAAAACTGCTCCACCACCACTTATAATAGGCAGTTTCTTTTTAGAGCCAAAAAGTTTAAATGTTAATCCGAGTTCTCCTTGTAAATAGGCATAAGACTGTCCGTTTGCGTACCAACCATTCATACCTATGGGTTCAGAAGAACCTTTACAATGTGCATCTCCGTAATCTTTCAACATGATATCAAAACCTATTCCTGCATCAAACTTTGCATAGAAAATTAAGAACGTTAAATCTCCTGTAGAAATACTAAGGTTCGCTCCAAATGCTAAGCCCTTTCCAGAATCTAACATATTTAAATCCCTTGCATAATCTAATTTAGAAACGTCTACGCCTAAAATATCTGCTACTATAGAAGGTGGTGGTGGACTACCAGGAAGGTTATCTCCTGTCATAAAGTAACTCCCCATTTCTATATTAATAATTCCTAGATTTACTTTTATTCCCACCCTGTCTTCTGGTGTTCCAACCAATAAATGCCATTCACCTGGTGCAACATAAAAATCTAGCCATCCTGCTCTACCTGCAGGTCCAATACCTTGTACAATACCAAAATTAATATACAATTCTGAGGTAGCATGAAAGGTATCATTCACAAAGTCAAAACCAATAAATACATTTGCTGAAATTGCTCCTGAGGGTTGCTGTGCAGGAATACCTGGACTATCTGGAGACGCGATACTTGACAAGTTACTTCCTACAACATCATAAAAATCTCCTGGAAGTGCTGCGACTAATTCTCCAAAACCTTTAAAGTAAATTTCTTGCAATCCTCCTGATTTTTTGAAAGCCATCCCAAATTCTACGGTAGCATGAAATAAGGCTTCTGAGTTTTGAGTTATAATTCCAATTGAGGCTTTCATTCCGAAGGCATTTCCTTCATAAGGTTCATATATAACCCCAGAAGTAGAAGCTCCAATTTCATTAAAAGCTGCATCCTCTTTATTCGTATTACCAGCCATCTTCATTCTATTGTAAAATCCTCCTCCAAAAGAGTTTAAGGCAAAACCTGTGAAAATTGGAATTCCTGTGGGCATTGTAACCTGAGCATCGGCAAACCAGTATCTAAAGGTATCAGTTCTTCCAAACAATGCTTTAGCTTCTACCTCTAATTCCATTCCTTTCGTAAACTTAGCACCTACAGCTCCTGCAAAACCTCTTCCATAAGTCGGATCATCATCAAAAATGAATATTGCTCCTTTAAGTTGCATTCCTGCAACGTCCATTTTTACGAACAAACGTTCTAGTTGTACTCCATCAAATTTCCATTTTCTTCCTTCTTCGTCTCGTTTTGCTTTTATGGCTAATTTACAACCTCCTCCATTGGCTCCATCTCCTTCAGACGTTAAGTTTACTTCAAAATCAAAGACTAACTCTGCTTTGTTATCTGAAGGTGTTTTTAGTCCTATTTCATTAATTGCTATTGGAAAATTAGCAATTTGTAATCGTCCTTTTACTCCAAAATATTCTACTGTGAATTTAGGGGATTCTGTTTGGAGTACTAATTTTTCAAACGTGATTCCTTTAAAATTCACTACACTCTTTGAAGCATCATTCTTTGGTGGCTTTGGTTTATTTTCATCCTCTTTTTTTAACCCAGTTGCAATGGTCATAGATCCGTTTAGACTTGCCTTAGGCCTAAATTTACCATCTTTAACCTTCATCTCTATATACGAGTCTTTGGTTAATAACACATCCGCTTTTAATACATCAAATTCAATATCTTTATCAGTATCTACTCTTAGTTTATATTCTCCAGGTTGAAAAACCGCATTATATTTCAAACTATCTAACTGCGATACTGGTAACACAAGTTTTCCTTTAAATTCACCTGCTCTTAAATTATTTGTTTCTATATCTATTAAAAAATAATCTAAAGAAAAATCCCACCCAGAGGCATCCCCCTCTTTTAAACCTATAATATTCTCTCCTATAAATTTACCTGTTACTCCTTGTCCATCAATTATTAAATCTGTAGCTCCAAATCCTATTCTATCATTACTCTTACCTCTAATTTTAAATTCAGGTGGTAAGATTACTTTTAATGATTTTACATACACACCTCTCCATAATGTTGGAGAATCTTTATAATATTTATTTAAATACGCTTTTGGTGTAGCTTCATCATTTCGCAAATCACTAAAATCAAAAATTGCAGTATTCAATTTAAAAGTAGTTCCTTCTAAACCTTTTACTCCAAATTCTGGTAATGATATGTTTACTACCATATCGTTCCAGTCTGAAATAGAAGTCTTAAAATCTGCCTCTACATAACCTATTTTCTTTTTTCCATTTTTATCTACTGGATATAATAATCCACTTGCAAATTTGATATTTGCATCTAATCCCATTTCTTTAAAACCTGAACAATCAATAATTGCATAGGTACCTGGTTTCTCAAAGCTTCCTTTTAGTGTTAGTAATACTGTACCGCTATTAAAGTTTACGGTAAACTGTGATATTAATTGTAGTTTGGCATCTCCAATAATCCCACCTTCATGTGATAACTTTACATTTGAAGCTCCTAAAATTAATACTTGCTCGCCTCGTTGTTCGTTGGTACTTGGTAACTCTACTTTTAGAAAAACAGTAAGTTCTGTAAATGCTGGCTTAAAAACTGCTTTTGCAATACCTACTGTATATTTTACGTTGCTAATGTTTACTGGCTTTATAGCAACTGGAAGTTCACTTAAACCATCTTTTGTAAGTACATCAATATAGTTTTGTGTTTCCTTTATTGTATTAAAAGTATTTTCAGCCATATCCAACCATTTTTTGTTTATGGTAGAATCTGGTGAATTAAATTTAAAACCTTGCTCTGTAAAATATTGTTGTGCTTTTGGAGCTAAAACTGCCTCTAGATTATCAAACTTGTCTAATGAGGAGAATTTACGTAAGGTTTTACTTTTTGTAATTCGTAATGGCTTATCAACACCTTTGTTTGCCAAACTGTCTAGTTCAGTAAAACTTGATGTAGCAAATAATGAAGTAATGCACAATAGCATTAAAAAACTAAGGTAATTTTTTTTCTTCATGTTTTATTTATGGTTGATTATTTTATTTTTCTTTTTGTAACTATTTTAACTTAAATAAGTTCATAATATATTTTAACCCTTTAATTTTATTATCTACCGTATTTGGTAAATCTGGGAGCTTATCTGTATTATTAAATTCTCTTATATTTTTAATTAAAAAGATAAGTGTTACTAATAAGCTCAATAATCCTAACAGAAAAATAATACCTCCTAGAAAATATATAAATAGAGCTCTTGCTATTGAAGACTTACTCCCTATTACATATTTATCTTTAAATACTAATTTTTCTACTTCTTTTTTTTCATTATACTTAACCTTTATAGGTTTTAATACATTCAATTTTTCCTTTGATAAGGTTAACGGAATATTATTTTTTACTGCTTTACTTTTTACTATATTTTCGTTGTATAATACATCAATCAATACATTAAAACTTTTATCTTCTGAAACATCAACTATTTTACTAAAGTTGTTTCCATTGTCTAATTCTCCTTCTATTTTTACATAGTCACTATCATTAGGTACAAGATATTTAAGCGAGA
>JAHDDQ010000097.1:10290-13179 GCA_020629275.1 Tenacibaculum sp.
ATTTAAATTTGTACTAACTAAAGTTTCATTCTTTATTTCTCCAGCTTTTTTAAATAGTATTGGACTTACTTTGAATATCACAACAATACCTAAGAGTATTCCAAAACCAAATTTTAATATGTATTCTATTAATTTCAATTATAAATAGCTTTTAAACATTGTTAATTACAAAGAATCAGAATTCAAAAATTTCTCTTTTAATTTCTCTAAACCATCTATCATTTCATTTTTCCATTCTTTATTTAATTCTTTATTCTGTTTATTTCTTTCTAAAACTTTTAATCCAAAATCATAAAAGATAGTACAGAATAATTTTTCTTTTATAATAATATCTCCGAATATATGATGTACAACTTTTACCTCATCTCTTTTAAAATAATTGTTAATCATAAAGTCTCCTTCATCTAAATTTGAATACGTTTCAATGTAAGTAAATTGATCTCCTCCCCCCCCTTCATGCTTTAATAAACCTTTTATAAATTCAGGTATTTTATCTATTGGAGTTGCCAATAAAAAAAATCTAAGAGAATCTATTGGTGGTGTAAAAATAACATCAAAACCTCCTGAAACTTCCTTGGAATTGTCTATAAACTTCCATTTAATTTTTTTCATTATTTAAAATAAAAAGTGTCTATTATACCGTTTCTAAAATATCCTTCAATCTCATAACCCTCGGCTGTTTTTCCATTGAATTTTGAAGGTAAAATTCCTCCGTTTTTATTCATTGCATCCTGAACCGCTTCTTTGACTGCTTTTTCTAACTTGATATCGCTCCATACTTTAGGGTCATACACCGTCTTTTCATAATTTTCTGTTGCTTTTCTACCTTTAGTAGCACCCGTTGTATATCCTTTGTTTACATTTTTTCCATTAACTTGTACTACAAGTTTACCATCTGAAGCTGGTACTCTATATTCAATTTTTGTTACTCCTGGGACTGAGTGATTCTGCTTTGACATTATTATTATTTCCTCAACATCATCTAACTTTTTTCCTACGCTCACACTATAGTTTGGGTTTCCTATCGCGTCAATTTGTCTAATTTTATTGAATTCTGTTATATCATGACAACCAGCAATATCTCTTCTAGCTATATTGCTTAAATCTCGGTATTTGACGTGCCTTATTGCTCCTGGAATATTATAAGAGGAAAAGTCTACATTATATCTAAATCCTACCTCATCTCCTTTTTGAAGAATATCGTCATCTGGATTATCACCTTTCTTAACTACTTTTGTACCATCTCCATCTGGTATTACCTTTTTCTTTTGTAATACACCATCTACATAACGTCCAACTTCTTCTCCTTTTCCATATCTATCAATAATCTTGGCATCGTGATTTACAGTAACACTACCTTTTTTAATAGCGCTAAATTTAACAGGTAATTTACCATCAAAAACTTTATTAGCCTCTTTTAAACCGTCTAATAATTTTTGTTTACTAGCTACTTTGCTTCCTTCATTAAACAATTTATTCAACCCTTCGAAAGATTCTTTGTTATTATATTGAAATCTCTTATGAATTTTAGCTAGTATTTCTATATTACCTTCTTTAATTCTTATTTTTGGGAATCCTTTTAAAACTTCCCATGATTTAACTACATCCGGATTTGAAACAAACTTTTTAGTAATTTCTAATACAGAAAAATCAAAATCTTTTGCTAGTTCTTCTAAATCGGACTTTTTTAAAGCGTCTAAATTTTTAATCAATTCAGGATTATCTTTAAGAGATTTTACCCATTCCTTAAATTTAGAATTAGCTACTTTGAAATCATCAATTTTGCCGAGTATACTTCGTTTAACAGAGCTAATATTTTCTAATTCTTCAAGAGCTTTTTTATACTTTCTTTGAATCTCTTCTGAACTATTTTTGACACTTTCTTCAGAATTTTCTACAAATTCTTTTAAATCATTATCATCTAAATCTTTTCCGTTTTTCTTTACCCCTAATTCTTCTACAATCTCTCTTCTCTTCTTCTTCGATGCTTTCTTCAAGAACGCTAATCCTTTAAGCCCTCCATTAGAAAGTAAATCGTAGCTTGTTTTTGCTGCAAACAAATAACCAACATAACCCCATTCTTTAGGCATGTTAACATTTGCTATTTTCAAACTTAAATCGGTAACAGTATATGTAAAATCGATTAATGTATACCAGTGTTTAGCAGCAACGGCTAATCTTGTTCCAGTTTTAGCCGCTCTTATTGCAGAAATAGCTGCTGCTCCTTCACCAAATGTAGTAACAGTTATTATTACGTTAAAGGTATTCCATCCAAAATTCTTCCATCTCTGTGTATTAATCTTCTCATTTAGATAGTCTAAGAAAATTGCTGGTACTACTAGTATTTGTCCACATATTTCATTTTCTCCTTTACCATCTTTACAATTTCCAGTAAAAGGAGATATATCGTTAAGCATTGTAATTCCAACCAATTCAAAAGGAGAACTACCAGCCTTTAATAATTCTTCATATTGATCACATCTTTGACTATAATTACCTGTTTTAGGGTTTTGATATAGAGAATGTTTAACACATTTTTTTATCCCTACAGTATGATTTTTTTCATCGTATTTGTATTCAAATTTATTTTTATTGGATACAAAAGAAATTAAAACATAATCCTTTTGCTCCACATTCCATGTAATATTGACATCTGGTATGAATTCATCTCCTTCTCCAATATTATTTTTAACATCTGATAATCTTCTTATTTCTTTGAAGAATTGAGTGTAAGAATTATCTGGATTTAGAAAATCTGTTAATTTCTCTTTTAAATGAAATAATAACGGTGCTGCATTACCAGAAGAATCTTTAATGCTATACTTTTCTTTAGATTCAAGCTGATTGAAAAACTCTGTTGCCTGATCGTTTCTTATAGACTCTACTATT
>JAHDDQ010000098.1 GCA_020629275.1 Tenacibaculum sp.
TTCAGTATTGCTATTTCTTCGTCTTTTGTCACAGTGCAATAATAGCGTATTTATTTAATTTTAAAAATATTAGGTACAGTTCAGTCAGATTGATGACTTTGATTTATTGTACCTGAGTTGTTACAAATTATGATATATGGATTTATTCCCAGAGACAATTTGCCAAATTGATATAATTTAGACCAAATATCCATCCAATAACGGGATCACTATCTTGTGAGGTTTTTTTAATTTTATACCAGTCATTCATAACTTTTTTATCACCATCACAAATTTTATGGGTTATTTTACGTTTAACTTTGACAATTTCAAATTCCTCATATAGTGGTACAATACCTTTTTCTACTTTTAAATCTGGGCTTTCCCAAAGTTGATGCAAAAAATAAAATCTGACTTTCGTCCCTTTTTCAATCCTCAAACTATTATACGGGTCTTTGATATCTACTATATCAGAACAGCCAACTGCTTCTTTTTCAAAATTAAACCTTTCTAAATCTTTAGGATGATTGCTTATTTGGTTCACTGTCTTTAATTGTGGTTTTTCAGATATAGGTTGTTCATATTTTTCACAAAGAATAGATATTTCAACTCTTCTATTTTTTATGTTTTTCTTTTTACTTAAAGGACGATCTGGACCATATCCTTGGGCAATAATTCTTTCTTTAAAGATACCTTTCTCTGTTAAATATGACTTTATTACCTCTGCTCTTCCTTTAGATAAATTTATCATACTATCTCTAGCTACTTTCTGAGGGATATAATCACTATGCCCTGCAATTTCAACCATATAGTTTGGATTATTTATTAAGTAGCTAAAAACAATTTCTAACTCTTTTAATGCTTTTTCTTTTTTATCTTCAACAAAAGAATGCGAATTAATTTCAAATAGTAAATTTGACAATTTTAGTTTTTCTCCACACTGTTCAATTGGTACAGGTGTAACGTATTTGGCAATTGGATGCATAGACAAGGAAACATCATCAATAAAATAATAACAATGATTTTCCGACCCTTTCTTCGTGTCAATTATTTCATATTCAGTATCATTATTAAAATATGCATCATAGTCATCGTTAAAATTACCTATAGTTAAATATTTAAATGCTTCTTCTGCTGTAAATTTGAATTCAAAAATTCGCCAATCATGATAATAAAAACATTCATCGATAGTATGTTGTGGTGTAGCATCTATCTTTTCTGATTTTTCTTGAACAGGCATTTCGTGACTAAATAATGCACCCATTCTAGTGATACAATATTTTCCATAATTTTTTTCAGTTTCAGCACTAAAATCTCCATTTGTAAGGCTAAATTTCAAGGTATATTCTCTACCAATCTTTAAAGGCTCTTTTAGTTTTATACTTATGTACTCACGGTAATTTCCTTTTGATATATTTTGACCATTATAAACCATGATGCCAACAACACCTTGGTTTTTTATTTTTTTATCTAAATACTCGGAATCATATCTTTTTATTCTCACATTTCCAAAATTAGTTTCATTATGAGATTTAGTTGGAAATTTATCAGTATCTAGCCAAAAATAATCAGGAGTAGAATCTTTTCCAGGATTTTTCCAGTGTACTAACTTATCAAAAGTTCGGTTTCTATCAGCACCATTTACTACATGCTCAAATCCTCCATTGTGAATAAGTTGAACGTTATTATCTTCTTGTGAAATACAAATTTGAAAAGACAAGATAAATAATATCGATACGTATAAATATTTATATGTTTTTTTCATAACTGTTCTTTTAAGGGAAATTAATTTTAGCACATACTAGTATTAGCATGCACTAAAATTTAATTTAAATATTTACAAATATTAATTTTCTATATATTTTATCTTTTTACCTTTATCTGTAACATGGAAATAACCATCAAAAAATATTACATCGGTTTTAATGGATTTTGTCTCTTTATCCATTATCCCAAGATAGGCTCTAATAGGAATACGGCACTCCGATTTACCTTTTCTGAAGTAATTGAAGTCGTTATCATCTAATTTTATTTTTAAATGAATATGATTTTTGACTTCATCAGAAGATATTAATTCAAATGTTCGCCTGTATCCATTTTCACTAAAATCTGGTATTATAGCTATCGTCTCGGTGCTTACCATTGGTTTTTCTCCATATCCTTTACTATTAAAAAAGACTTGGTCACCAATTTTTATTATGACCATTTGCAAAAACTGTTCTTCTGGGACGGGCTTTTTTGCATCTTTCCAATCAAGATAAAGAGGAAACTTTATATCAATTTTAGAGCCATTAAAATAGATTTCAATTTGATCTTCATCTATATGGACACCATCTTTTGTTCTTATAACCTCTGCCCTCCAAGTCATCATAGCAATTTTCTTGTCTCGTTTCTGCAATTTTTCTTTTAATTCTTCAATCTTACTCTCCAAACTGCGGATTTTTATTTTTAACCTTCGATTTTCGTTTTGTAATTGAATTACTTGATTTTCTAAGCCTTTAATTTTCTCTATCTTTTCCAGTAATTCACTTTTAACTTCTTCTATTTCTAACTCTAACTGTTCTATTTTAAATTCTAGTATTTTACGATTCTCGGCGCTTTCTTTTAACCGTTTTTCCCAATTTTCTTTTTCTTTTTCTAAATCATTAAGTTGATTTTCCAATTTTCTTTTTTTCTTTTTTTCTTCTTCTATACTTATGTTGGCATTATTAAGCTTAATTTCTATAGATTCAACTTCATTTTCAAATTTATCTTTTTCTGCATCTGATTTGTTGAATTCATTAAGAAGTTCTTCATTAGAAATTGGCTGACCAATAGCTGCTTCATAAAAAAACATCATAATGCCTATGAGACACAATATCTGTATTATCTTCTTCATGTTTTTTTGATTTAATTATTATGAAAAATACTTCACTTATTTAATTCTAGTTTTGTTCATTCTATTTAATCAGAATGATTTTTCCTAATTTCACTCAATTCTCTTTTCAAAAAAGACAAACCATTTTTAATCTTTGCTAAATCATCTGGGAAAAATCCTGAGTTCCCTTTTGACACTATGCTTTCACATTCTGCAAAATATTCATCACAAATTGCATTAAAAAGCATTTTCCTTTTACGGAATCGAGAAATTTTATTAACGGATACTGTGGATTCAAAGTGAGATAGTTCCAATTTCAAATTCTCAAATTCTTCTTGCATATTATAAATTTGCGAAGTAAAACTTTTTGTCTCAGGAGTATTTTCGTCTATACCTTTGAGAGAATATATTCCCGCAAGAGTTTTGATTAAATCAATGAAAAGAGTATCAGTTTCTTCGCTTTTTTCTACATAACCCTTTTCAATTAATTGGATCATTTTGTCAATAGCATCAATTACAGGTTTTTTCTTATGGAATTTTCGCTTCTCAATCTTTTTCTTTAAAACTTTTAACTGCGGGATGAATTCAGCATTAGCTTCACCTCTGTTTAAGTAGGTTTCTATTAATAAAGCAATTTGACCATTCATATCAACTTCAGTAATAACTTCAGTATATTCTAAACCTGTATCACCATATTCTGGATTGTCTATACTTTCGTTTTTACAGGCTATGATAGTTGTTACCAAGACGATACATGAGAGTAATTTTTTCATGATTTTTATTTTAATTAAAAAAAAATATATTAGGTACGTAATATTCATGTCCAAATATAAGTTATTTATTTTAAATCAGTCTATATTGATGTATATATTATATGTGTCTTATTTTATTTAGAGGAAATCTAAATAAATAACCTATTATTGAAAGGACTTTTAAAATAGTTTTTTCATCGTAATTATTATGTACTTGGAATTGACATGGTTTCTGCTTATATTTGTTACCGATCAACGCAAGATCGCCCACCTATAAGTTATTATATCACTATATCATTAGAGTTTATCTTAAAATATGTATAAATCTAAAATTGTGGCCTTTTACTATTCGGTAAAAAATCCAGAAAATAGTATCGAGTTATCCTTCGAAGAACAAAAAAACAAGGTAGAGTCTAAATACACTTCATCAGAAGTGGTTAATTCTTTTTATGTAAAAAACCAGCGAAATTTTTTAAACAAATTTAAGATTGCTGTATATGAATCCTTACAACTAGAAGCTAAGTTGGTGATTGGTTATTTTGCTCCCTTTCAAAAAAAAATAAAAGCTTTAGAACTATTACAAGATAAAAAAGTGGACTTTGAATTTATAGATTTAAATTGCTTAAAAACTGGAGCAGCACTCAATTGTCTTATTAAATATATCAGATATACAAAAGAAATCAAAGGAACGAAAATAAGAGCTAAAATAGGGGAAAGGAAAGCTAAAGGTGAAAAACAAGGAGCAGAGAATTTGCAAAAAGAAACTATTGTTACTAATATTTCTAAAGCCAATTATTATCGAAGATTCAACTCTTTGTATGTTCTAGAAACAAGAAATGCAAGAAATATTATACGGAGTTTAAGAAATCAAAATTTAAGCTATCAGAGAATAGCTATTCGATTAAATGAAGAAGGGATTCAAACTCCAAAAGATAGTAAGTTTAGTTCTAAAACTGTTGAGCGATATTATAAATTTGATTTGAAAAGAATAGAGAGAGAGCAAGATTATGATTTTTTAGAGATAAAGTCTTCCAGTTTTATGAAAAACTCTAAAAAGAAAAACAAGTTTAATATCAAAGGCATACTACCACACACAAATATTATTGGCGATTACCTTGAATTTTTAATAGTAAGTAATTTAAAAAATAAACAACCTCTTAAGTTTAACATATATAATAATAGAGAGAAAACACCAATTTATTCTAATTTAGTTTCAAACTTAGAAGTTGTGAAAACTTCAATTAAATCAGGGAACAGAGAATTAGATATAAAAGTAAATTTAAAATCTTTACAAATTTTGTTACCTGGTTTACATTATTTAGAAATAAAGGACGAAACATCTAACTATGGTCAAATAGTCCCTTTCTATTTTTATGCAGAAAACCCTCCTAAACTCCCTGAATCATTTGAATAGTGTGATCCCCAATAAAAATAAAAGGAGACCAGTATATTGGAAGTGAGGAATACCCGCCGCTTTTAATTAAGGTCAATTTAGCATTATGTAGAGCTCGAGAATATTCACCAGATTCCATTAAATGCTTATAATAATTAAAGGTTAAATCATGTGTAGGTTTTGCATCTCTAACATCAATTAAAGTGCAAATAACATTCTTAGAATTTGCAGCTAAAAAAGCTCTTTCTATTGAAATTACATCTATATCGTTTTTCATGTTTGCACTAGAGCAACCGCAAATAAATACTAATTCAGTATTCAAAGAAGACTGAGTAATATCCTTTATTTCCAAAATTTCTTTTCCATAAAAATGTATTTTATTAGAATCACTAATATGCGTTAAGAAATAAATAATTCTACTCGATTCTGCATTTTCGTTATATTTTTCTACCGTAGCGTTGTTAAAATCTAGAATCTTTATTCTTTGTTCTTTGTTAAAAAGTTGAGAAATCCTATTTACGGCTTTTTTAGAATTATTTAAATCTTTCAAATCTTTATGAGATTTTTCGAATTTCACTGGTGCTACAGCTAATAAATCAAGTTTAAAATTACTATTTGTTGGTAATTTCATGATATAGGGTTTACATAGAATTGTTGCCGAAAAATGATAACCAAAAATTATATTCTTCTTTATCAAGTAATTAGCCAGATCGAATTTTGAACATTCTTTATTAAAAATTAATGTTTCAAAAGGAATACCTACTATATCTCTATCAGGAATAATATATAGCCGTTTTATATTTTGAATTATATATTCATAAGGCTTGAATAATTGTAGATATAATCTATATCCGATATTAAAAAAACAATTTACTGCTTCCTTAAATTTCTCAGGGTCGTCTATAGATAACATCTTTTTGAATTCATCTATATCTTTAGTTAAAGATTTATGTTTTAGTTTAGGTGTCAGTATTGATTTATCTGAAGCTATACATAATAATTCAACAAATGTTTTACCTATGATGAATACATAAACCGATTTAGTACCCCAAAAAAAATATACAATTCCTGCTTCAACATCTTGCATAAAAGATTGAACTTTTTCTACGTTTACATAATCAATGCCTTTTTCTTTTTCCCAGAAACCTTCTGAAGGAAATTGAATTTTTTGGTTGAATTTTTTAAGTTGCTCTATAATCTTGACGGCATTTTTTTTTATGCTATCCCTATCGAAATCATAATTGAAATTTTGTTGTTGTTTTACTATATTAAGATGTTCTTTTAACACTATATACCCGTCAAAATTAGTGTCTTTTTGCTCCATTTGCCGCCTTATACTTTCTCTAAAATCTTCGAACAAGGTTACTGTTCTCGCAAATTCTGTAATTTCAAATGCTAAACGCTTTAAATCGAAAATTTCGAGTTTATTCTTCCTTTCAAGTTTTTTTTCTTTTATACAAAGTTCCAGCATAAATTCACAAAGATTTCTAGCATATTTTGTGTACGGAAATTTTACATTTTTCCTAAAAAAGTATGTATTTATCTTTCTAAGAAGTTCATATAAAAACTTAATTCCTCGATAACTATAATCCAAATATTTTTCTGCAGGTATATCTTCAAGACTTAAATCATAACTCCTCAGAAAAATCCCAATCTTTAGTTCTGTACTCGAAACAACCACTTTAAAACTATCTATGTTCTTCAATTCTACTTCTGGGTTTCGATGTGGAATAGTAGCATCAAGCTTACTAAACCCATTAACACAAGAAAATATAGCTTGCTGTAAATTATTAAGAGCAAGACCATAGTTATGCTCCTGTCTATTAAGATAAGCTATGTCTATAAAATTATTACCTATGTAAGGATGTTCAGTACCCAAATGATCTTGTAAGATGTTAGTGGCTTCATTGTATTGTATTAAGGCCTTTTTAAAGTTCTTCAAAGATGTAAAAACACGACCTTTTTTATTCTGAAGTACCCCCTTTAAGTAATGTTGATATTCAGTATCAGTAATAATATGATCTAATATCTTGATAGCCTCACCAAAAAATGATAATGCTTTTTCATATTTGGAAAGCGTTTTTATTCCATTTTTAGCTTCTTTCCAATGAACCATTCCATCTATTCGCAGCAAAAAGATTCTAGGGTATGTGTGTTTCTTAAATACAAAAACCTGTTTAGCTTGTCTAATATAGTTTTTTGCTTTGCTTAAGGCATTTTTATGGTAATAAATCTCGCTTAGCAACAATAGAGCTCTTCCTTTTCTATAATCCTTTTCTTTATTAAGTTCTTTAGAAGTATGAGCCAATGCAATTTGGGTATATAAGAGACCTAAATCAAAATCACGAATAATTATTGATAAATTTACTAACGAGAGACATGTATCCGCAATTTCATCGGGACAGTTAAAAACAGTGTTTAACTTTATATCTAGAGAATATTCTAAATGATATTTTGACTCTAAATAATTGCCTTGTTCTAAATGTGCTACCCCCAAATAGTGATGAAGTTCTGCTTCGAGGAATGAAAAATTATCAATAGATCCTTCAGCCGTATTAATCTTATCCTCTTCGTTAAGATAGCTACTCAATATATCAATAGCTTTTTTGAATTCTCCTCGAAGAATTAAAAATTTGGCAGAAAGAATCTCAATGTATATATAATTGCCAAAATCTTTTTTCTTGAATGCGGCACTTCTTCTTTTCTTTTTAAAATGATTAAGTGCTATAGAAAACTGAGCTTTTAGAAAAAAATCTTCTGCTATTTGTTTATCTTCATAGTAAGTGAACATGTTAATCTCTTTAGTTTTGGTTATTGTTTTGTGAAGAACCTTCGGCAAAATACCTTCTTTTTGTAAAAAAGAAGGTATTACACATTATTTTTTTAGAAAATTGACGAGCTATTATTTAGATACTTGGTCAATTCTTACAGGGGTAAGTTCAGGATACGCCCAAAATATTCACACTTGACTATAAAACATTGTTTATGAACAAAAAATGGTGCATCATAATTTCGTACTGTTATTTTGGGTAGCGAAAAAACAACCGTTTTGAGCAGAATAAAAACGATTATCACTTTAAATACATAATATGTCGAATCATAGATGGGCAGTTATGATTTGATATATCAACTCTAGTTACATATCTTTAGGTATGAATCAGCAAAAGAGGAGAGTAAAGTTTATTAAATGCCTAGCCTACTTATTATTGTGGACAAATTCTTCCTTTCAACTTTAATAATCAAAGGGTATCACGAACATTCATGCGAAAACCAGTTATTTATAAATTATCAATTGAAACTTCATCTATCATAAAGGAGATACTTTTTGATAGCGAATTGGAGAAGTTATAAGTCATTGATTTTCAGTTGATATTTCAAGGGTATTTGGAACAACCTTTTTGACATCCCTATGAACACTTACTTTTTCAGTAGATTACGTAGATGATTTTTTACAAAAAATCCTAATTGTTGTTTATTACACAAATGTTCGTGATATACCCTAAAATGGAGTACCGAATGATTTTGGTACTCCTTTAAATTATTTTAACACTATAACATTATTTCAGGACTATACAGTGAATCAAATTTTCCATTTGGTACGCTATGAGTTTTATCTCTGATTCATAACACCTCTATAAAACCCTTCTATTAAATCTTTTACCAATTGGTGATCTCTTTCTCGAAATCCTTTTATCAAATCAGGCAATCTTAAATAACCTGTATTTCCTGAGCGAAAGATTCTGTTATTAATAAATATTCCTATTTCTAGGTTAGATTCCACATATCTCTCTAGCTGGCATTCTACTCTTTCTCCTTCAGTTCTTAATGATAGACCTTTAATCTCAATCACAGGCTTTGTCGCTAATATACCAATTACATCTTCAATGGTTTTCACACGAGAATCGCTTAATGCCACACATTGCCAATACCAAATTAGAAAACGATTAAGTCGCCTAACTTGAATTTCTTTCATTGTAACCCCTGGATCATTAAAAGACCAAAGTGCCGCTAAAGCAATATCTAGTGTTTTCGCAAAAAACCTACCTAGATTATTTTTGTCTATATCCGTTGGCGCATATAATTTTGTATAAGCATACTCATATAGAATAGCATATATATCAGCTTGATAATCCGCATCCTCAACTATCTTAGGAAACCTCCCTATACCTTCAACTGTGATGTGGCTTAGATTATGCTGATAATAATGTAATCCTTCATGAATTAGTACAACACGTATCGCTCTTTCAACTTCATTAGTATCAGTTAATCGTTTATTCAAATCATGAATCATGCGATTTCCTATGCCCCAAGTTTCTTCTTTATCGTCATATTCATACCCATCAATATTTTCTTTTAAAGTAAATTCCTTTTCAGCTAATGCGGTTTCATCTAATTTTTGTAAATTTTTCCAATATTGAGTACCCATATCACCTTTTGAAGTGTTTTTTCCTAATACTAAATCCAACCAATTATCTTCTGGGTTTCTTTCAGCCTGCTCTTTATTGCTACGAATCATACTTTGCAAATTCTGCCAACTACCTTTTTGAAAAGACTTCCTTATACTTTTCGCCTTTTTAATTTCTTTTTTAGTTAGTGGAGTAAATCCAACATACGATTGATTTATTGCTAGAACTGGATTATATGGGAAGTCGGCATTTTTATTATATTGGTAAGTCTGGACTGGACTACTAACATTGCTCCTTATCTTTCTTCCAAATAAAAAAGCTAGTCCAACAGGTATAGTTGCAATCAAATGAATTGTGTCAGTATTAGGTAGGTTGTCTCCTACAGCTTTCAATGCATCTTCAAAACGATCTGTAATTTCATGGCATTTTTGAATAGAGTTCAAATCCAATTGTAATTTTTCTAAATTTAAACTAATCGTTTTTGCAACATCAGAAGTTATGGATTTTTTAATCTCATCATCATTGATTGCATAAGAAACCTGAACCTTAACAACTACATCATCATTAATATCATAAGCGTCATTTGGTATCCCATTCACTACAAGCGGCAATGCTGGTACTTTTTCACTATCTAGATTTTGATACCAACGTTGATCTTCAGATTCTTTATGATGCCTTAAAAAAATATTAACTCTTCGCCAATCTTCCATTAAGTACCCTAAATGAACTGCTAAGGGAATTGGAGATGCTCCGAAATAAATTACCTCATAATCAGGAAACTTTTTTAACAATGGTTTTAATTGATCCTCAACTAAAGATTCTTGAATCGCTGCCGCTTCTCTCCAGTTTATTTCGTCCATGTTTTTATGCGAAATATGGTCAGGAACTGGTCTAATTTTTATATGTTCAAAATAAAGGCTTATATCCTCATCTTTATGGCTTTCAGAAATTACCTTTTCACATTCTTTATCAGAAATTTCAGTTAAAATCGCATGTTGTATTACAATGAACCCTTTCTTTTCTATTTTTCTTGTTTTACTCATTTTTTAAAAGTTTTTGAATTGTTAATTTTGATTTACTTCCTTCAAAAGCAACTACTTCTTGAATACCGACAATAATAAAAAAGAGAGTATCCCCTTCGTACATCGCATTTTTTAATTGCTTCTTCCAGTTTTTTAAATCCACCCTTGAAGGAGTAGGATTATCCTCTGGGTGTGTATGCCATTCACCTAGATAATTACATGTACCTTTACTTTTTTCCCATTCTTGATTTATGATATTTTGATGCTCGTTATTCCTTTTAAAAAAAGTACGTTTCCGTTTATCCTTTTTTTGAGGTGGGCTTACCATATCAATAATTACATCATCTGATTTTTTTATCATTCGACCTAGTAAAACTCCTCCTGCTTCTTTTTTCTTGTGCTCATCTTGAATGAAATTCTCAAAAATGATTAATGCTTCTTTCGCTATTTTTAACCTGCCTCCTTCAATGCGCCTAAATATAATTCCCTTGGTTGATCTCCACAAATAGGACATTTTGGGTTTGGATATTGATTTCTTCTTTTCCATAACTCTTCTTTATTTTGGTTATATCTTGCTGAAAGTTGAAAGCCATGAGATACAAAATCTGTTTTATCTCCTTTCCATGAAATAAGTGGGTTTTCTTTTTCATCTCCTTCAAGAATTCGAACTGCGACTCTTACTGTTTGTATGCTGGTTTGCTGGGCATCCAATGTACTATAAGGAACGAATAATCCTGCACAACCTGATTGAGTTTTTAAAAATGATTGTCCTTTCATTGCAAATGACGCCATGTTGTACATACCTAATTTAGGATCAGATTTATAAAGACATTGATAACATCCTTTTTTTTGATTGTTGTTAGTCACTAAGGTGTGACCTCCTATGCCATACGGATCTAACCAGGTATAAATTGACGGAAGATTAGGATGATTTCGTAATAGAAAGTTATTCAACCAAAAATTACTACTTGGATTGCCTGTTGCAACTACAACCAAGTCAGCATTCTCAAAAACGTTTTTCTTTTTTCTGATACAGTTCTCAATACTATCTGAAATAGCGTTCACCGAAGTATGAATAAACTTACCTTCTATTTCTTTTTTTAGTCCCTCAACTTTAGGAAAAAATATTTCTTCTTTAGCTCCAAGAACATGGCGATGTGCATTTGAGGTACTAAACTCCTGTGAGTCAATTAAGGTGAGATTACCAACCCCAAGTTGGCTAAGATTCATAGCAATATATCCACCAATTGCCCCACACCCTATTACTAATACTTTTTTTTCATGGATTGATGATTTCGCTCCTGCTCTTGGGAACGTAAATTTCTTATCCAATCGCTCAATAATAAGTGGTGCAGCATTTAGAGCATCTTTACTTTTCTCAAAATAAACACCAAAATGAATGTTATCTTCTCCTTCCATAGGTAAATTAAAAATTAAAGGTTGAAAACGATCCCTACATAATATTTGATTGATTTTTGAAACACCCCATGAACTAGCATTTGCCTTTATAAACTTCCACATTTGTTCTTTTGTCCAAAATTTACTTGGCGGGGGTAAGTTAATCTTTGTATCAGCAGGTAACGGTATATAAATCGCTGATCGCCAACTTAATTGTCCTGGAATATATTTCTGACCTGTTCGACCTAAATATTCGTTTATCTCTTTCTTGCTATTTCCAAGTATCGAATTTTTAGGCGTAAAACAACAAGCAATTTTGGAGATTCGTTGTTTCACGGTTATTATTGACAAGCAACGCATCGCACTAGAATAATCTTGCCAAAAAGAATTAAACTCAGCAACAAATTCTTGCTGCTGAGTTTGACTCTCATCAACCTCTAGTATCTTAATAGCTCTCTCAATACTTTCATTTATAATCCCAAATGGATTGGTGAAATCGACAACATAATTATTGTCATCAATATAGCATACAATACCCTCTCGATTAACATGTGGAGTAGCTTGAGTACCTTCCTGATTTAACCTTTGAATAATAGGTTTACTATAAGGAAAGGTATCTCGAAAGCTAATCGTTAAAACCTCAACTCCAGATCTGGTACGTACTTTCCCTGTACAAGAAACCAGTATACCAGGTGCTGGGGGATCAACAGAGGTAAGATTTTCAAATCGATTTGTGGAACGAACAAGTTCGTAAATTTCGTTGCAACTTAACATCATGCACTTTCAGTTGAAGGAGCTATTGCAGGGGCTCCAGTAACGCGAGCAGTACTCTTTTTTGCTGGTACTGGAAAGTCATCACCAAAAACCTTTCTAAGCTTTTTGGCAGCATAATGAGGATCAGTCTCATTTTTTGCTTCGGTCAATGCCTTATATAACTTATCCATTTTTTTGATGTAATCATCTTCATGAGCTTTGTTAGCTCGTAATGCTTCGAAGAGTGGATTACCAGGAAGTACAGGCAATGTTACATACAACCCGTAATTATTCCATCGTATTTGCTCAACAAGATTAGTTAAGGCAGTTAAATCGTCTAAATCCTTTTCGCCATTCCAGTTTTCTGTCTCTGACTGAAACCAATGATAGGCACAGGCTGTCATTGCAATACCATTCGGACGGGCATTACCATTACTCGTGAAATTTTTATCTTTCCATCTTTTTAAATA
>JAHDDQ010000099.1 GCA_020629275.1 Tenacibaculum sp.
ACAAAGGAATTAATTTTTCTGGAAATTGATATGAACCATAATTATTTGAACAATTAGAAATAACTGTTGGAAATTGATAAGTATCTTGAAACGATCTTACAAAATGATCTGAAGAAGCTTTAGATGCTGAATAAGGAGAATGAGGGTCGTAAGCTGTTGATTCAAGAAAGAAACCTTCTTCTCCTAGAGATCCATAAACTTCATCTGTAGAAACATGATAAAACAGTTTATCTTTATAATTATCATTCCAGTAAAGTTTTGCTGCTTGTAATAAACTTAAAGTTCCCATTACATTTGTTTGTGCAAAAGAAAATGGATCTTTAATGGACCTATCTACATGAGATTCTGCAGCTAAATGAATAACATTATCTATTTTATGTTCTTTAAAAATATTTTTAACTTTCTCAAAATCACAAATATCGCATTTAATAAATGAATAATTTTCTTTATCCTTTATATCATTAAGATTTTCTAAATTCCCAGCATATGTTAACTTATCCATATTTATAATATGATAATTAGGATATTTATTTACCAATAACCGTACTAAATGAGAACCTATAAATCCTGCACCTCCTGTTACTAATATATTTTTTTTCATTCTAATTTTATTTGTTTTTCAATTTAATTATACATTCTTTTAAAGAATCTTTCCAAAAAGGAATTTCAATATCAAAGTCTATTTTAATTTTAGATTTATTTAAAATAGAGTAATGAGGTCTTTTAGCTGGAGTTGGGTAATCTTTTGTTTCTATAGGTTTAACTTTACAATCATTATCACCTAAAATCATAATTTCTTTAGCAAAATCATACCAAGAGGCAACACCTTCATTCGAATAATGGTATAAATTCCCATTAGAACTTAAGGTATTATTCTTAGATTTAAGTATAATTGTAATACAAATTTGAGCTAAATCTTTTGCATATGTAGGTGAACCAATTTGGTCAAAAATAACCCCTAATTCTTCTCTTTCATCACCTAACTTTAACATTGTTTTTACAAAATTATTTCCATAAGATGAATATAACCAAGAAGTTCTTATAACAACTCCATCAATATCAGAATTTAATACAGCTAACTCTCCTTTTCGTTTTGTTTCACCATAAATTCCAATAGGACTAACAGTGTCTGACTCTTTATAAGGAACAAAGTTTTCACCATTAAACACATAATCAGTAGAAATATGTACTAGTTTTCCATTAACAGTTTTTAATGCATCAACTAAATTTTGTACTCCTTTATAATTAACTTTCTGGGCTATATCTTTTTCTACTTCTGCTTTATCAACAGCCGTATAAGCTGCACAATTAATAATTGTATTAACTTTATTTTCTATAACAAAGTTTTTTAACTCAGCATAATTACAAATATCTAATTCTGGTAAATCTTTAAAAACAAAATTAGCTTCTTTATAAAAATTTGCTAATTGTTTTATTTCTGACCCTAATTGACCATTTGCACCAGTTACTAAAATATTCATAATTAATAATTAAAAGGTGAATCTAATTCTGACAAAAAGATTAATTCCTTATCTTTTTTAGATAATTTAACTTCATTTTCATCTAAACCCCAATCTATATTTAAATCCTTATCATTCCATCTTATACCAAAATCATAATCTGGAGCATAGGTATTATCTACTTTATATGCAAAAACTGCTGTTTCACTTAATACCGAAAAGCCATGAGCAAATCCCCTAGGAACAAATAATTGTTTTTTATTTTCTCCTGTTAATTCCACACTTACATGTTTTCCATATGTAGGCGATCCTTTCCTAATATCTACTGCAACATCTATAACCCTACCTTCAACACATCTTACTAGCTTAGCTTGGTTATAAGGTGGCTTTTGAAAATGCAACCCTCTCAAAACTCCTTTTGAAGATTTAGACTCGTTGTCTTGTACAAATTTAATTTCACAAATATTTTCTTCAAATTTTTGCAAATTAAAACATTCTAAAAAATAACCTCGATTATCTCCAAAGACAGAAGGTTCTATAATATAAACATCTGGAATTTCAGTTTTAATAAATTTCATTTCTTATTTAGCTAAATTTAATAAATATTGTCCATAGGCATTTTTCTTAAGTGGTTCTGCTAACTTTTTAAGTTGGTTTTTATCAATATAATTCATGTAAAAAGCTATTTCTTCTAAACACGCTACTTTTAAACCTTGCCTTTTTTCAATAGTTTCAATAAATTGACTTGCTTCCATTAAAGAATCGTGAGTACCTGTATCTAACCAGGCAAAGCCCCTACCCATTAATTCTACCTTTAAACTTTCTTTATTTAGGTATACTTGATTAACAGTTGTAATTTCTAGTTCACCTCTCTCTGAGGGTTTTATTTTCTTGGATATTTTTACCACATCATTTGTGTAAAAATATAAACCAACTACTGCATAATTAGATTTAGGCTCTTCTGGTTTTTCTTCAATAGAGGTAATATTCCCTTCTTTATCAAATTCTGCTACACCATATCTTTCAGGATCATTAACATAATAACCAAAAACAGTAGATTTTTTACCCTCTTCAACATTTCTTCTTGCACTTTGAAGCACTTCAGTCAATCCATGTCCATAAAAAATATTATCTCCTAAGATCAAACAAACATTCCCATTACCTATAAACTCTTCACCTATACGAAATGCTTGTGCTAATCCGTCAGGGCTAAGTTGTACTTTGTAACTTAACTTTATACCTAAATCTTGACCTGTACCAAGTAATTTTTCAAAATTAGGTAAATCTTCGGGTGTTGATATTATTAAAATTTCTTTAATACCAGCCAACATTAACACAGATAAAGGATAATATATCATAGGTTTATCATATACTGGCAATAATTGTTTTGAAACACCTTTTGTTATTGGATATAAACGTGTACCACTTCCACCTGCTAAAATTATTCCTTTCATTTTTATTTGTTTTTCCTAATTATTTTAAAATAATATTAATATTTTTCTACCACCTCTATATTATTATTTCTATAATATTGATACATATCTTCAAACCTTTTCGCAAATTGATCATCAAAGTCTTTATTCTGTATATAAAACGAAGTTATTCTAAGTTTTCCATTAAATAAAATTTTTAAATTTAGTAATGCTGAACAAAAAAAACCAGTGACAGCATAAGGTAATTCTTTATTATTAACAAGGTAAAATTCAATTATGGAATCAGACCTAACAATATTGATATTTAAAGTTTGATTAATAACTTTTAATTTAGTATCTGACTCATGCCTATGCGGAATATATGTAATTTTTTTTTCTCCAAACTTATTTTTCAAATTTGATAAATACATCAAATATTTTTCTTGGCTAATAACATTAAGTTCTACAATTTTTGAGCCTAAAAATATAACACTATTTTTATTAAATTTAAAACCATCTATTACACTTTTAAAATAAGTATAATTATTTTTTATTATTTGATTTTCAAGTAAAGAGTTCTTGTAAATACTAAAAAAGAATAAGTCCTTTTTATCTTTTAGATTAAACCCTAGTAATATACTCTTTAACAAAGGCTTTATTTTATTCTTTTTCTTTAAACATAAATAATCTTTCATGATATCTATAGTAGCTGTGCCATCATCTAGAATAACTAACTTATTATACTTACTAATGTTACAAAAATGAAGCATAAATTCTGGTCTATAATCACCTATAAAAACATAATGGAATTTCTCTTTTGCAATCAAGCTTAATTCATTAATTATCTTTTTTACTGTTAAGACTTTAAACCTTTTCCTTGATGCTGGTGTTATTTTGTGAACACTATCCCATTCTAAATAGAAATTTAATAATTGATCAATTTGTAAATTATTATATACATTTTGACTATAAACTACAATTAATTTACATTTTTTTAGTTTAAAAAAATTTTTGGCTTCAATCGCATTAAACAATTGTAGAGGGGATTCAATTAAAAAAACTGAGGGTATAACTGTCATAATAACCTATATTATTAATATTAAAAGAATTTGTTTTTCAATTTTAAATCTTCAAAATGCTCAATATCTCGATACTTAAAAACTTTTGCAGGGTGACCTCCTGCAATAGCGCAATAAGGTACATCATTCACCACGACACTACCAGCCTGTATAATTGCACCTTCTCCAATTGAAACTCCTGCAAGTATAATAACTCTACTACCAAGCCAAACATTAGAACCTATAACTATATCTTTTGAAATATATGATCTATCGTAGGGAATTGAATTTCCTTTATCAAAATTATGGATAGAAGAAATTATAAGACATTCAGTCCCTGAATGAAAATTATCTCCAATAGAAACCTTTCCTAACCCTTCTATTTTCATACCATTAAAATTAACGTTATTCCCAAGAAATGTATTTTTAGTTACATTTGAACTACCATTAACTTTCAGGCCAGTTCCAACACTTCCCACTCGTTTAATAACCTTCTTATAATAGTATTTCCGCATTAAATAAATTTTTATTCTTGATAAAAATTTGATAATTATATTCATTTTAGTATTTTTAACTTAATCAAAGTTCTTATTGTTTTATTTAAAACTATTAGAATTAAAACTATATATATCAATACTTTAAACAAAAGATTAAAATATTTTGTAATTAATAATGATGCTATGAAAAAAGCAAAAACAATTAAAATTGAATTAAAAATTTTTATTTCAATATTATATGCATTTTTATTCACTAAACCTGTTATCGTTGCAAAAATAATTTTTGTTATTACAAAAGAGAATGCCGCACCTATGATACCATAAACAGGAATTAGCATAAAATTCAATACTAAATTAATAAATGCTGAAGAAACTGTTATCTTAGCTAACATCTTCACTCCTTTCCCTTTAATATCATAAAATAAGCTTGTTGAATAAATGAAATAAACACCATTAAATGCGTACCCAAAAGCTAAATAGGGTACATATTCAAAGCCTTTTATGAAATCCCCATGGGTTATTAATTCTAAGACTTCTTTTGAAAAAAGCGATAACCCCATAGCACCAATTGAAAATAGTATAATTGCAAGTTTAGCAACAACTTTTATCTGACTTTTATTATTAGATTTCATTTGCTCATTAAACCATGGTACATATGCTTGATTAAATGCCATTGTAAAAACATTTGATAAATTTCCAAATTGATATGCAATATTATAGAGACCAGTTTCTTCTGTTCCCAAATACTTATTAATAACAAATCTATCCATCATAGTAGATGAAATGCCTGCAAGAGAGTGGGGTACTAAAGGAAGAGAGTAATTCAAAGTTTTCTTAAATAAGCGAGCATCAAATTCCCATTTTAATTTTCTAAAAAAAGTAAATGCAATAACTAAACTTATAAATATCATTGCAAACGCTTGCGCTTTAATAACACCCTCAGCTTTAT
The DNA here is from genome assembly GCA_020629275.1 of Tenacibaculum sp. Classification (GTDB taxonomy): domain Bacteria; phylum Bacteroidota; class Bacteroidia; order Flavobacteriales; family Flavobacteriaceae; genus Polaribacter. The sequence continues at coordinate 5,377 of JAHDDQ010000099.1, forward strand.
TATTAAAGCCTATAAGAAGTATTAATGTTATTATAATGGTAATAAAAGAAATAGTCAAATCTAATAAAGCTGCTTTTTTTGAATCTTGTTGAGATTGTAATATTTTTTGATAAACCAAATAAATAGGTCTTAACCATACTGTTATTAAACCCCAAAAAATATAAGGATAAAAATTAATTCCCGGGATAAAATACGAAAAAATATTAGAGCTTAATAATGCTATAATCGTCCAAAAAGTTGCATTTCCAATAACAACAATAAAAATTGTAGAAAAAAGATTATTAAGCAGTTTATTGTTTTTGACAAACTCAGCATAAAAACGATTAATAGCGCCTGTTAAAGACAATGTATAAATGGTGCTTAAAAAAGCTATAAAAGCTGTTACTAATCCAATTATACCATATTCCTCTGTTGATAAATATGAAGTATACAAGGGAAGTAATAAAAAATTTATAGATTTAGAAAATAGTGACACCAATGTATAAACAGATGTATTTTTTGCTATTTTACCGTAACTCATTGCTAATTTTTATCAGAATTTTGCGTATAATATTTTATACTTTTTTTTATTAAAATTTCTGCAATTGTAAAATCTAAAAGGTCATCAATATCTACGGAGTCTTCTTTACCCATTAAATACTTAATCATATTTAAATTTTGATAGCCTTTTTCTAAAAGAACCGCAGTACGAATTACATAGATAGCTCCATTTAATTCATATACAATAGGGCAATCTTGTCTGCGTGTAAAAACCCCTTTTTTGGATTTTTCCAACACACCTCCATTATTTTCTTCAAACAATACATAATAAGGATTTGCATCCGTTTCTTTTACGGAAACAACTAATTCAATACCAGGCTTCATTAAACATAAAGCTTCTTTAATATGATGTCCTTTTCTTAATGGTGAAGTTGGTTGCAACAGAACTACAAAATCATAGTTAACCTCCTTTTTTTTATAAAATTCTAGAGCATGTAAAATTACCTGCTCAGTTGTAGCTGAGTCTGAAGAAAATTCTTCTGGTCTTAAAAAAGGAACTCTAATTCCAAGTTTTTCTGCAGTATTTTTTATTTCTAAAGAATCTGTAGAAACACAAATATCTTTACTATCTGCGATTTCTAAAGCTGCTTTAATCGAATAATAAATTAAAGGTTTCCCTGCTAATTTTTTAATATTTTTATTAGCTAACCCTTTAGACCCACCTCTTGCAGGGATTAGATAAAGTATTTTAGTATCCTCTTTCAAAATATATTTTTTTATAATTCTTTAATAAAATCTGATATAGAATTACATATAAAATTAGCTTCTACCTCGGATAAATTTACAGAAGAAGGCAAACTAACTCCTCTTTTAGAGATTAATGTTGATGTTTCTAAATGTTCTTTATGTCCATAACCTCTATATGGAGGCATAACATGCAATGGATAAAATACAGGTCTACTTTCTATACCTTTTTTACTCAAATAATTCATTAAATCTTCTCTTGAAAAAGGAGCATTATCTTTAATCAAAAACGTATACAACCAATAAGAATTAAAAGTTCCTTCCTTTTCGATTGGTGTTTGAAAAAAACCATATTTATTTAATGTCTCACTGTATGTAGCTGCTAGGTTTCGTTTTGCCTGAACAAAGTAATCTAAACGTTCAAACTGAGCAACTCCTACAGATGCTTGCAGATTAGTAAGTCTATAATTAAATCCAACATAATCATGCCAATATCTTTTTTCTTTACTCATACCGTGATCTCGTAAAATAGACGCTTTATGAGCTATTTTAGAATCTTTAAATAAAACCATACCTCCTTCTCCGGTTGTAATTGTTTTGTTTCCAAAAAAACTAAATGTAGCGGCATCCCCAAAAACACCAACTGGCCTACCTTTGTACAATGATCCTAAAGCCTCGGCACAATCTTCTACAATAAATAAATTATGTTTTTTTGCTATAGCTACGACCGCATCCATATCACAGGATTGTCCATACAAATGAACAGGCATAATTGCTTTTGTTTTATTAGTAATAAGGCCTTCTATTTTTGAAACATCAATATTAAAAGAATCTTTTTCTACATCTACCAATACAGGTGTTGCACCAGTATAAATAACTGCATTTACGGATGCTGCAAAAGTTAAATCTGGTACAATAACCTCGTCCCCATCACCAATACTCAAGGCCTCTAATGCCAAATGTAAAGCAACTGTACCATTGCTTACTGCTAATGCATCAAAGCCTTCATGATAATCTTTAAATTTTTTTTCAAATAACCTCACATATTTACCTTGCGATGAAATCCAGTTAGTTTTAACACATTCTGTTAAATACAACAGTTCATTTCCTTCAAGCAAAGGAGAACAAATACTTATCTTTCTTAATCTATTAATTGATGCGTAATCAACAATTAGCCCATTTTCATCAAGCAAAGGAATATATTTTATTTTATCGTTAAGACATTCAATTATTTTAGCATTATCAGTATTAATAGAAAGTGAAGTAAATTCTCTATTCATTAAAATCTCTACCTTAACATTAAGATTTACATCTTTTAATAAAAACCTTCTAACATCACCGTCCGTTAAAACTCCTATAAGTTTATTTAAATCATTAACAACAAATAGAGTTCCTAATCCATTTTTATCTAATAATTCAAGAGCATCTCTTAAATTATTATTTTTGTTAATTATTATATTTTGAAGTTCCATTATTTTGAATTATTTTAATTTGAGTTTCTATTTCTGGCATTGTTAAAGATTTAACTTCTATAACATGTACATAATTTTCAAAGTTTTTCAAAAAATCTAAAAACCAATAATTTTTAGTTAATTTTTGATTATTATCTTTAGTACCGTCATTATCACTATGATGAAAAGCCTTGATATACGGACTAATTTTATTAAACTCATTTAATAAATCTAACCCCAGTGTTTTACAACTAACTTTTAAATGAGCTGTATCTAAAAGTAATCCAAACCTATCATGCTTTATTTCTCTAAAAAGCCAATCAATATCATTAAATTCGCAACACAGTAAAGGATTTTCTCCATTATAATTGAATGGAGCTAATACATTATTTTCTATTAAAAAATCTATTTGTAAATCGTCTGCATATTGCAGAATTTGACTAATAGAATCAATAAAAAAATTTTTATTGATTTTTTTATTGATTTTTTGATTAATCGATATTTTCTTACCTAGTTCTAATGGGTTTGGATCTATACAGAAACCTGCATGTGCTGCATAAAAAGATGAATTACTACTTTTTGCTAATTTTAAACCTTCCTTACAGTGAGCTATTGACTTATTTCTAATTACACTATTTATACTAGCTAAATTTAAAACAAACGGAATTTCTGGATCTGGAAAATAATTATGTGGTTGCCTATTAATTGAACAATTCCTATAAATTTCAACCATATTTTTTTTGTATGGCATACCAGAACTAAATTCTAAATTATAATTGTTTTCTTCACAAATATTAATAATCTCCTCAACTGATTTGCCTAAAAAAGCTAAAGAACTTAAAAAAATATTATTCTTCATTATTGTTTCTCTTCATAATTAATACATCTGTATCAAGCTTTTCATCTATTATAAAACCAAACTTCTTGTACATATTTATAGCTACAGAATTGTTAATATCTACAGATAATTTCAACTCTATGATTTCAGAACAATCTGCATAATTAATCAAATAAGACATTATTTTTTTACCAATTCCCTTCCCTTTAAAATTGTCAGAAATAGCAATTCCAAACCAAATAGTATCAAATTCTTCATCTAAATGACCATATCCTATTGGTTTGTTATCACACAAAGCAATGACTGTCTTAACATGATTAGATATTACACTCAAAGGTCTACTATTAAAATACCGAAATGATTTTATTGATTCTGAAGCTCCATTCAAAAATTCAGTGATAAGACTGAAATTATTTGAATTAATATCTACTAAACTAATATCTTTTACCATATAATACAGTTGTAATCAATCACCTGATCTACAAACATTTGTTTTGAAACTTGTTTACCAATCAAACTATCCAACATATTTATTGGAATTCCTGTCAAAGGCCTTTTAAATCCAATATGTTCTTCAGTCAAAACATCTCCTTTATTGATTTCTTTAACAATAACTAATCCTCTTTTCATACCTTTACTGTTTTCAATTTCAACAGGTGCAGGTTTTTTTATTTTACTTCCTAATGCTAATTCAATATTTCTTATCCCTTCTACTAATTCTCTGAACTCTACTGGTGTTAATGAACAAGTATGATCTGGACCTTCCATATTCTTATCGAGAGTAAAGTGCTTCTCTACAACTTCAGCTCCCAAAGCTACAGAAGCAAAACATGCATAATTATTCTCAACATGATCAGAATACCCCACTCTTACCCCGCAAGCTTCTTTAATAGACTGCATAGCTAATATATTAGAATCTTTTATATCAGAGGGATAATTAGTTGTGCATTGAAGAACAATGATATCATCATTTCCTTCATTACGAATTGTTTCTACTGCATCAAATACATCAGACATAGTAGCCATACCGGTAGAAAGAATTATAGTCTTATTTGTTCGTGCTAAAGCTTTTAAAAAAGGCAACTCTGTTAACTGTCCTGATGCAACCTTAAAAGTTGACACACCTAATCTTTCTAAAAAACTTATATCTTCAAGATTATACGGTGTAGATAAAAAATCAATACCCAACTCTTTAGAGTAACTAACTAAACCTTCATATGCATCAAAATCAAGCTCTAATTTTTTTAACATAGCGTATTGACTCTCTGAGCTATCTGTAACTTCTAACTGATACTTTGCTTTTGGAGAAGTTTTAGTTACAATTTGTGAAGCTTTAAATGTTTGGAATTTAACACAATCTGCACCCGAACCCTTGGCTTCTTCTATCAGTTTTCTAGCTATATTAACATCTCCATTATGATTAACTCCTGCTTCTGCAATAATATACGTTTTATTCATATTCAAAAAAACTTATTTTGTTATAGTAAATTATTACTCTACCTGCTTTAAAATTTCATGACCTGCTTTTAGTAAGTCAACATCTTTTTTCATTAAGGCAACATCTCCTTTCATCATATCTTTAACTAATGACGCTAAATCATGTTCTGGTATCCAACCCAATTTTTCTTTAGCTTTTGTTGGATCTCCTAACAATAAGTCAACTTCCGTTGGTCTAAAGTATGTTGGATCTATTGATAAAACTTCTTTTCCGATTTCAACTTGAAAATCCTTATGATTACAAGCTGTAACATAAGCTTTTTCTTCTACACCCTCACCTTTAAATTCTAACTCAATACCTACTTCATTAAAAGCCATTTTCACAAAATCACGTACAGTAGTCGTTACACCAGTTGCAATCACCCAATCTTCTGGTTGATCTGCTTGTAAAATCATCCACATCATGCGCACATAATCTTTTGCATGTCCCCAATCACGTTTAGCCTCTAAGTTCCCTAAATAAACCTTTTCTTGCAATCCTAAAGCAATTTTAGCAACAGCACGTGTAATTTTTCTTGTTACAAAAGTTTCTCCTCTTCTTGGAGATTCATGATTAAACAATAGACCGTTACAAGCAAAAATATTATATGCTTCACGATAATTTTTTGTTATCCAAAAACCATAAATCTTTGCAACACCATATGGAGAACGAGGGTACAAAGGAGAATTTTCATCATAAAAACCTCTTTCATTCTTATTTTCAGGTAAACCACCAAACAATTCAGAGGTTGAAGCTTGATATATTCTTGTTTTCTTTTCTAAACCTAGAATTCTTACAGCTTCTAGTATTCTTAAAGTACCAAGCCCGTCAACATTACCAACATATTCTGGCATATCAAATGAAACTTTTACATGAGACATCGCACCTAAATTGTAAATTTCATCTGGTTGACACTCTTGTATGATTCTAGTTAAATTCATAGAATCTGTTAAATCACCATAATGTAGTTTTAACCTTTGATTTGGGTCGTGCGGATCCTGATACAAATGATCTATTCTATCCGTATTAAAAAGAGATGCCCTTCTTTTGATACCATGCACCATATACCCTTTTTCTAATAATAGCTCTGCTAAATAAGAACCGTCCTGCCCTGTAATTCCTGTAATTAATGCTACTTTCATAAAAATTTAATTCGCTTCTAACTTTACTTCCTTTATATTCTCTATATTATTTAAAAACCATTCATAGGTTTTTTCTATTCCTTCTAATAATTCTGTTGAATATTCCCAACCGATATTTTTCATTTTTGAAACATCCATTAACTTTCTAGGTGTGCCGTCTGGTTTTTCAGAATCCCAAACAATATTTCCTTTGTGACCTGTAACTTTTTGAATAGTTTCTGCCAATTCTTTTATTGTAATGTCTTTACCAGAACCAACATTATATAAATACTCAGGTAAATTATTTTCTAAAGCATACACTACTGCTTCTGCCATGTCATCTACAAATAAGAACTCCCTCATTGGTGTTCCACTTCCCCAAAGGGTAACATCTGAATTTCCATTTATTTTAGCTTCATGAAACTTACGTAACATTGCAGGTAATACGTGTGAGGTTTCTAAATCAAAATTATCGAAATACCCGTACAAATTTGTGGGCATTAAACTTACATAATCTTTATTAAACTGCTTTCTAATTGCTTGACAAGCTTTTACACCTGTTATTTTTGCAATTGCATACCATTCGTTGGTTGGTTCTAACGAATCTGTTAGTAAATACTTTTCCTTAAGCGGCTGTGGAGCCAACTTTGGATAAATACAAGAACTTCCTAAAAAAATAAATTTATTGAGACCCAATTTAAGTGCACTATCAATTAAATTATTTTGAATTTGCATATTTTCCATTAAAAATTGATACGGAAAATCGTTATTTGCTAAAATTCCTCCAACTCTTGCAGCAGCATCAATAATTGCCTCTGGTTTTTCTGTTTCAAGAAATTTAAGAACCTCTACTTGATTTTTTAAGTCTAATTCTTTGCTAGTTTTACCTATTAGATTTGTATAACCTTTTTTCTCTAAAGCTCTCCAAACAGCAGAACCTACCATTCCACGATGACCAGCAATATAAATTTTAGCTTTTTTATTCATTACAAACTATTTACCAATTTGAAAATATTCAAATCCGTTGTCTTCTAGATTAAATGCATTGTACTGATTTCTTCCATCAAAAATAATTGGAGATTTTAACTGTGTTTTAATTTCTTCAAAATCAGGAGATCTAAACTCTTTCCATTCTGTTAACAAAATTAAAGCATCAGCACCTTGTAAAACCTCGTATTTAGAATTACAATACTTTACATTTTTTGCATCTTTTAAGTAAAACTCTTTAGATTCTGCGATTGCTTTCGGATCGTAAGCATTTACTTTTGCTCCTCTCTTTTCTAATTCTTTAACGATATAAATAGCCGGTGCTTCTCTCATATCATCAGTTCCTGGCTTAAAAGCTAATCCCCATAAACCAAAAGTAAAACCAGTTAAATCTTCGCCAAAGCGTTTTACTATTTTATTAGCAATCACTAACTTTTGAGCATCATTAACGTTTTCTA
>JAHDDQ010000100.1 GCA_020629275.1 Tenacibaculum sp.
CAAATATTAAATAATTTAAATTTTTATTCTATATTTTTCAAATAAAAAAATTTATTTTCATTTAATAAATGTAATAAAATGAGAAAATACATTTCATATATTCCTGTATTTATCTTTCTTAAATGTTTGATTTTCAGCAATTAAAATTACCCAAGAAAAATATTTAAACTATTACTTTCTAGTAAGTAACGTATTTAAGGTAAGACCAGTAAGAATTAATAAAATTCCTAGGAGATTGTACAATGTATATATTTCATCTAACCAAACTGAACCAATTAATATTGTAAAAATAGCTTCGATGTATTTTAATGGAGCTACTTTATTTATCTCAGATTTTTGAAAAGCTTTAGTCATATAATACTGTCCGTAATAACCAAAAACACCAAGACCTAGCAATAATATCCATTCTATATTTTTGGGAGTAATCCAATGTTGGTACATTAAAATCCCTCCTAAAATAGCTGAAATACACATGAAATAGTTTACAACAACTAAAGGATGATCTTGATTTCCTATTTTCCTGATTAAAATAAAGACCATACCTGTAAATATCGCCGATATTGTAACATATAAAAGTCCTGTATTTCCAACATTAGCGTCAAATCCTTTTAAAATTAAAATACCAGAAAATGCAATTCCAAAATATAACCATTGCTGTTTTTTAATATTTTCATTCAACATAAAAGTGGCAAATATTGTTGCAAAAATTGGTGCCATATATCGGATAGCAACTGCTGAACCCATTGTTAGGTATTTTAAAGAACTAAAAAATAATGTCATCGCTGTAAATCCGAAAACTGCTCTTGTAAAGAGTAATATTCTCCTATTACCCAAAATATTAATTTTAGATTTTAGAAGTAGTGGAAATGTGAAAAGTAAACTACCAATAGCTCTAAAAAACACTATCTGGTATACATTAAAATGATTTAGGTTTTTAACTAAAACATTTAATAATGTGAAAGATAGTGCGCTAATAATCATAAATACAACTATTCTTTGCATCTTATTTTTACAATTGAAAAAAGTCTTTCTAAAGTAGTACTTTCGAAAGACTTTTGTTTAATTTTTGTGTTTTGATATTACCGTATCGAATTTATAATGCTAATTGCTTTAGCTACTTTCGCTTCTATCTCTTTAAAGTTGTAACTTCCGTTAGCTTCTTTTTTAATGAGTTTAGATCCCATACCAACACAAGTAACTCCAGCGTTGAACCAGCTTTGTAAATTTTCTTCAGTTGGGCTAACTCCCCCTGTTGGCATAATACTCGTCCATGGTTGAGGTGCTTTTATTGCTTTTACAAATTCAGGTCCGTAAATATTGCCTGGAAAAAGTTTTACTATTTCACACCCTAGTTCTTCTGCTTTAGCTATTTCAGTTAATGATCCACAACCTGGAGACCAAAGTACTTTGCGCCTGTTACAAACTTTTGCAATATCTTCTCTTAGTACTGGGGTTACAATAAAATTCGCACTTTGTTGCATGTATAATGATGCTGAACCTGCGTCAGTAACAGATCCGACTCCTAGAATCATTCCTGGTAATTCCCTTACAGCGTATTTAATTAGTTCGTTAAAAACTTCAAAAGCGAAATCTCCCCTTGCAGTAAATTCTAATAAACGTGCTCCTCCATCATAACATGCTTTTAATACTTTTTTTCCTGATTCAATATCATCGTCGAAAAACAATGGAACTAATCCTGTATTTTTCATTACTTGTGCTACTTCTAGCCTTGAATATTGTGCCATTATTCTATCATTTTATAAACAAAAATTAATTTTAAACCTTAAAAATATCTTAGGTTTATCTGGATACTTTGCCTATTGCTTTACCCGACATCATTTTTTCAACTTCTTCCGTAGTTACTAAATTGTAATCTCCAGATATTGTATGTTTTAAGCAACAAGCTGCTACTGCAAAATCTAAAGCTTTCTGAAAATCGTTAGTATAAGTTAATAACCCATAAACCAATCCTCCCATAAAAGCATCTCCACTACCTACTCTATCGACCACAGGAGTAACTTCTTTTATAGCTGCATTATATATCGTTTTTCCATCGAATAAAACACCGCCAATTCTTTGATGTGAAGCACTTACTGAATATCTTAATGTAGTAGCTACAATTTCTAAATTTGGACACAATTGAAAAAGCTTATCATACAATGAAGGTAACGACTTCTCATCTTGATAATTAGGCTGTACTTTATTTTTACCTAACATAAAATATGCTGTATCGATATCACCTAATATAATATGACTATACGACAATAATTTCGGCATAATCTCTAGAGGTTCTTTACCGTACTTCCATAATTTAGAACGATAATTGAGATCACAAGAAATTTTAAGTCCTAATGCATATGCCGTTTTTACAGCTTCTAAACATTGTTCTGCTGCTTTTTCTGAAATTGCAGGTGTTATTCCACTCCAATGAAACCACGTAGCGTCTTTTAGAATTTCTTTCCAATTGAAATCATCTTTTTCAGTATTTGCTAATGAACTGTTAGCTCTATCATATACAACTTTACTTCCTCTTGTTCCTGCTCCTGTTTCTAAATAATAAATTCCTAATCTTTCACCTCCGTAAACTACGTTATCCAGTCCTACTTTCAATTTACGCATTTCTTTTACAGCACAAGCACCAATATCGTTGTCAGGAACTTTAGTTATAAAATCGGTTGATATGCCGTAGTTTGCTAAAGAAACCGCTACATTAAATTCTCCGCCTCCGTAGGAGGCAGCAAAATTTTTAGCTTGTATAAAACGTAAATGTCGCTCGGTAGATAAGCGTAACATTATTTCTCCAAATGTTACTATTTTATTCATTCTTAGGTTCTTTTACACTAAATTCCTAAAGCTTGTCCTCCACCTATTTGTATAGTTTCAGCAGTAATGAAAGCAGCATCTTTACCTGCTAAAAAAGAAACTACAGAAGCTACTTCTTCAGGTTGTCCTAATCTTCCTAACATAATATTATTCTTCCATGAAGCAAATACTTCTGGTTTTGTTGATTTGATTTGCGCATGAAATGGAGTATCGATAGTCCCTGGAGATACTGCATTGACTCTAATATTATATTCTGCTAAATCTTTTGCCAATGCCCTTGTAATTGCATGAACTCCTGCTTTTGATGTTCCGTAAATTCCGGCACCTGGTCCTCCAGCATTCCAACCAGCGTTAGATGTATAATTAATTATTGTAGCGTGTTCACCTTTTTTAAGAAAAGGTATAGCTGCCCTGGACGCAAAAAATACAGAGTCTAAATTAAGAGCCATTACAAATCTGTAAAATTCAGTAGTCATGTCTTCAAATCTTGATCTTCCACCTAAACCTCCTGCGTTGTTTACAAGAACATCAATTTTTCCATATTTATTACCTATCGCATTTATATTAGAAATTACTGCTTCTTCATTGGTTACATCAAACCCATAATATTCAGCCGTAATACCTTGTGCCGTTAACTCTTGTACCTTTTTTGTGCCTTCTTCATCTTGAATTCCATTTAAAATTACGGTATATCCATCTTCTCCTAACCTTTTTGCTACTTCAAAACCTATACCTCCTGTAGCTCCAGTTACTACTGCTATTCGTTTGCTCATCTCTAAATTTATATTTTAAGTTTATTATTAATCTATATCTAATTTTTGAATTTTATGATTTTATAGAAGCATCTACTAATCGTACCTTTCTAATGAATAAAAATATTACTGATACGCCAAGTGCTACCGAAAGTGTAATTGCTATAAATGCTGGCGTATAGGAACCTCCTTTAGTTATTTGTCCAATAAACCAATTCATAATCATTGGTGAAACTGCAGCAACAGTACCTGCTAACCCAGCTAATGTTCCAACAGAAGGTCCTTTTAACAAATCACTAGACAGCGTTTGAATATTACCAATAGCAAATTGAAACCCAAACAAAGCAATACCTGCTAAGTATATAAAAGTCATGAAATTTGTTTCCTTTACAAATACAATAATACCTACGAATGCTAAAATTATTAGGATACCTCCAACTACAATACTTACTTTTCTACCTAAATCAACGGAACTTCTTTTTATAACTTGTTCAGTAAATAAACCTCCTAAAATACTTCCTGCGGCAGCCATTAAATATGAAATCCACATCGTATTACCGATTTGTTCGATACTTAAATTAAATTTTGAGTTTAAATAAATTGGCATCCAACCTGCAAAAAACCACCAAATAGGTTCTATAAAAAAACGACATAATAAGACGCCCCAAGATTCTTTAAAACTTAATACCTTTTTAAGACTTAAGCTTTTTTCATTTATTTCTATTTCTACTTGATCTTCTAGACCATCGTTGCTTATTATTCTTCTTTCTTCTTCGGTTAACCAGGGATGTGTTTTTGGACTTGTTTTATTAATTATTAACCAAGGAATCACCCACAATAAACCTAGTAAACCAAGTATAACATAAGTAGCTTTCCATCCAAATCTGGCATATAAAAAGACGATAATTACGGGTGCTATTACATTTCCTATCGAAGCGCCAGAATTAAAAATTCCTTGAGCTAATGCTCTTTGCTTAACGGGGAACCATTCCCCATTACTTTTTACAGCACCAGGCCACAAGCCCGCTTCACCTAAGCCTAAAAGTCCACGAACAATGGAAAGTGAAAATATACCTTTTGTAAAGGCATGAAATGCAGCTGCTATAGACCAAACAACTATGGATAATGTGAAACCTATTCGAGTTCCTATTTTATCATACAATCTCCCTGATAGAAACTTACTAACCGCATACGTAGCCATAAAAATATTTAATAGAAATGCATAATCTTTCTTATCCATTCCTAAATCTTCACCCATTTGGGGCCATAGTAAAGCAAAAGCTGTTCTATCTACATAGTTTATTACGGTGGCGATAAAAATAAGTGTAATTATCCACCACCTTAGTCCTTTTATTTTCATTCTAAAATTTAATGTGTTCCTATTTTTATTTACAAATTATAACAGTATTTGTATAATTCTTTGAAATGCTCTTTCATTTTCTTTTTGGCTAATTGAGGCTCTTGTTCTTTAATTGCCTTAAAAATTGCTTCATGTTCTTTTATCCCTAGTTTAGCTTGATTATCATTACAAACATGATACTTTTCAAAATTTGTAATAATCTCAGGGGTGATCATTAACATAAAAGTATTCATGGTACTATTACCACTAGCTTTCGCTATTGCAAGATGAAAAAGTAAATCTTCTTGTACTGCATCTTTTCCGTCTAAAACTTTTTCTGTGTATGCACTAAGGGCTTGTTTTATTAGTGTTAAATCTTCTTCAGTTCTTCTCAAAGCGGCTAAGCGCACTGTCTTCAATTCAAGAAGTATTCTTGTTTCTACTAATGACTTAAAACTAGGATCACTTAACCTTATAATATCCTCTATCATACCATTAAGAGCAATTATTCCGATATTAGCTACGAATGTTCCGCTCTGTGGTTTTGAGGTAAGCAACCCATAAAATTCCAATTTTTGTATGGCTTCCCTTATTATACTTCTACTTACACCAAACTTTTCAGAAAGCATTCTTTCTGAAGGGAGTTTTTCTCCTGGCTCTAGATTTTTATAATTTATTAAATCTTTAATCCCTTTAATTACAGTATTTTGCACACTATTACTATTATCTGCTTTGTTTAGCGCTTCTATTTTCATATATTAAATTTTAGAATCAAATAAAATTGGTTAACCAAAATTAACTAAAATAGTACTTATTCACTAAGTAAAAGAATAATTTTGTTTTTAATGACTCACTTCTAAGCTATAAAAGCTAACCTTAGCATATGAATTCTTGTCTCTAGATTGGAAGTAGTTTCCTGCTTTAAAATAGTTCTCAAATATTCCCCACTTTTTCATATGAATACTGTTATAAACTTTCGATTCTTTATTATTTAAAGTAACTATCATTTTACCTTCAGATACATTAACCTCTACTTTGAATTTATTAAAATTAACCTTCTCTTTAAAGGTGTGTCCTTTATCATCTTTCCAAGCCTTCTCATGTAATATTTCTGTGCTAGTAGCATTCGTGTTTTTAAGTTGTTTTGTTTTGATTCTAATTTTACCATTTTGCCAATAAACTTTGAGCATTGGTGGTGCATTATTATCTTTTTTTCCTATTAAATCACGTTGATCGTTTGTAAGCCTACCGTGAATTTGTAAAACTATAGCTTTGTGATATTTTCCTTTAGTATCTTTTGTAATCTTATCCATGGCTAGTTCGGCTTTCAAATTTCCTCCTTGCTCAAAAGTCCAATTTGTATTATTACTACCAGGATTCAGCTGTTCTCTTAATTCAGATCGAGAATACTTACTATTTTTCGTTGTAGATTCTGTAGGTAATGCATGAAAAATAATCGCTCCTTTTGTTGAGTCTATATACATGTATGGTTTTGCAACCTGAATTTTAGCAAAATCCAAAATTTCTGGTGGTTCAATTTCATATGGCTTTCCTTTATCATTTGCTATTGGCAAGGTTACTTTCCAATTATTTAAATCTATGTTGGGAAGCTTACTTGTTACTACGATACCATTTTGTTCTTCTTCTTGCGCTAAATTTTGTGACATATTTTTGTCTTGGCAACTTGCTGTTAAAACCATAAAGCATACAAAAAGACACTTTATAATATTCATCTTTAAATAATTCATTTTATGTATAGAATTATAGTTTTTTTATCTCAACTAAATCATATCTAGTTTCTACATTTCCTGCCGTTATATAAAACCTAAGTCGGTCGGTAGAGGCTGATGTTTTAAATGAATATGTTACAGTTTCATATTCACTACTTTTAGCACTAACAGGAATTGTTTCTTGAACAAAAGCCGTATTATCATCTGGATCTTCAATTAATAAATTACCCGCTATATTTCCTGAATTTTTACTTACATACCAAAATGAAATTTGATAATCGGTATCTGACGCTACATCTATAGTTTGATCTAGGAATTTTGATGTTGAATTTGCGCTAATTTTTGCTCCAGATTTTCCATCTGGAGGTGTTGGTGAACCAGAACCTGAATAAGGAGAAGATGCATTACCGCCACCCCATACAGATCTATCACTACATTCAAAACTTGGGCATTGAAATTCTGGTATCAATTCATTTACTACGGTGACATTTAATGTAATTTTATCTGTTACATCATTACCATCTCTGGCTACTAGAGTTACAGGATAAGTACCCTCACCATCATCAAATATATATGATGGTTCTGGTTCTGTGGAAGTATCTCCATTTACGAAAGTCCATTCAAATTTAGATGCACTCGCCGAAAGATTAGTAAAGAAAATCTTTCTAAAGTTTTTAGTCGATGATTTGTATTCAAAATTCGCTTTTGGGGGAGTTAAGTCTTCTATTGAACCTGTTTCAGGCAAATTATTATCTTCACATGAGTTGAATACTAATGTTAATACAAGAGTGGTGAACAAGGTTACCGACTTTGCGTATTTCTTATTTCTATTTATTAACTTAATCATATTATTTAAGTTTTTATTTTTATTAATATCCAGGATTTTGTTTCAGTAATTTTCCGCTTGCATCTTCTGGACTTAAGTTAATTTCTCTTTGCGGAATTGGTAATAAAAGATCTGTGCCTGTAAACTGTAATCCATTGGTACTTGAGAAAGTTGTAAGCACTTCTAAGGCTTCTCCCATCCTTACTAAATCAAAAAATCTGTGATTTTCAAATGCTAACTCTACTCTTCTTTCATCTAGTAGTTCTTGTTTTGTTATTGCAGTTACTGGTGTTGTTAATCCTGCTCGATTTCTTATCTGTTGAAAAGAAGATATGGCATTTGCATTTGTTGTTGAATTACTTGCTCCTAATATTGCCTCTACGTGCATTAAAAGAACATCAGCATATCTAAGTACAATCCAATCGTTACCTGCAGAAGTAGGATCAGATGATGTTACTGGTATACCTAAAGAAGTATCGCCGTTTGGTAAATATTTTACTACTTGATATTGTAGTGCTTGCGTTGGATCTAATCGATATGAAAATGCTGCTCTGTTTCCACCTAAAGCATCTAGTACCGTTCTTGCATCTTCAGTAACATAATTTACACCGCTTGTTCTTCCTACTGCATTTAACCATTCTGCTGAAAAGTTTTGACTATCGTCATTAGATCCTTCTACAAATCCAATAGAAAAAATTATTTCATCATTGCCTTCATTATAAAATATATCTTTGAAATCTGATTCCAACGCAAAACCTCTTGCTGGATCCATTATAGATTCCAATAAATTCTGTGCTTCTCCATATCTTTTTAGTGTCAAAAAGACTTTTGCTAACATACCTTCAGCGGCTGCTTTAGAAGCTCTATCTTTAAAACTATCGTCTAAGTTTATAATCGCGGTTTCTAAATCACTTATAATTAAATTGTATACTTTATCGGTTGCTATTCTTGTAAATGAAGTTACTTTGTCTAGTGGGCTTAACACTCTATCAACTAGTGGTACATCTCCAAATAAACGTACTAAGTTAAAATAAGCATAAGCTCTAACAAATTTAGCTTCACCTTCGAACTGTGCTTTAGAGTTACCCGCTGCTTCTAAGTTATCTAAAATAAGATTTGCTCTAAAAATTACATTATAATAACTTCTATAATAGTCATCTACAATACCATTGGTAGGCTCTACATTGAAAAACTCAAATTGAGAAGCTTCACCTTCTTGACTTTTGGTTCTTGTATTATCACTTCGCATTTCAGTAACATAAAATTCAACTTGAATTCCATGATTTAAATCTGCTCTTGTATTCTTTAATGCATTAACACCTTGTATTCCGTCGTACATATTTATGACTGCTGTTTCGACTTCTGCCTCTGATGTAAAATAGTTCTCTGAACTTATACCTGAATTCAACTCTGGTGACAGGAAAGTATCTTCACATGAAGAAAGAAACAACATGACTAAGCACATTCCTAAAAATTTAATTTGTTTCATAATATTTTCTGTTTTTAGTTCTTCGTTTTAAAATTCTACATTTAAACCTAACGAATAGGTTCTAAATACTGGAGAACCTGCCCTTTGATATCCAAAAGTTGTTGCACTGGTATTGTTTACAGATTCTGGATTAAATCCTGTATAATTACTGGCTGTTAAATACATTAAATTTTGACCAGAAACATATACTCTTACATTAGACATCTTGAGTTGTTTTAACACTCTTTTACTAAACCTATAACCAAGGTTTACATTTCTTAGAGCTATATATGATGCATCTTGTATAATATCGTTCGTAAAGATTTTTTGTCTTATAAAACCTTGGTTTGGCGTTGTATCGACATAATCTTGCCCACTATTAAAATGATTGAAAATATACTGATCTCCCATATTTCTTATTTCTGCTCCATGACTTCCTTGGAACATAAAACTTAAATCTACATTTCCGATATTGAATTCGTTAGATAAGCTCCAAACAAAATCTGGATATGGGTTACCTAAAATAGTTTTATCGTCGTCGTCGATTAAACCATCTCCATTTAAATCTTTTACATAAACATCTTGTGCTTCTGCTCCTATTGGATGAAACGGATTCTTTAAAAATTCTCTTGGTATATCTCTTTCTACTACCCAGCCGTAAAATGATGAAATTGGATTTCCTTCTAAGTTAATCCACTCAGCTGCTCTTTTAGAGTCAATGGATTTGACCATTGGAATCTGCAAAATCATTCAATGTATTTTTATTTTTAGATCCTATGAATGTTGTAGACCATTTGAATTTATCGTTAGAAATATTTCTTGTCCTTAGCTCTACTTCTATACCACTATTCTCTACTTCTCCTATATTAACAAGCGCATTAGAAAATCCTGTTGTTGTAGAAATTGGGTTATTTAGTAATAGTTGATCGCTTTTTCTTGAATAATAATCTACCGATCCAGAAATGAAATTATTAAAGAATGTAAAATCTACACCTGGATTAAACTCTACTTGCCTTTCCCATTGTAAATCTGGATTTGCAATATTTAAAGGATTAACGACTAGTGTTTGGCTACCTCCTGAAACTCCAGTAGTAGTGTTGTCTAAAATTGCTAAGTAAGGATAATTATCTACCAAACGATTTCCTGTTCTAAAATCATTGTTACCAGTAACCCCGTAACTTACTCTAAACTTCAGTCGATTAATTATTTTATTCCCTTTTAAAAAATCTTCATTATGTACATTCCAGCCTGCTGAAAAAGCTAGAAAATTTCCATATTTCTTATTTGGTCCAAATACAGAACTTCCATCTCTTCTGAAGCTAAAGGATGCTAAATATTTATTATTGTAAGCATAATTTACTCTGGTAAAAAATGATAATAATGTGTTTTCAAATTCAAATTCATTTCTATCTGTAATACTTTCAGCTGCTGAAATAAATTGCTTAGTATCATCTTTAAAAACAGAACCCTGAATGCTTTCAAACTGTAATTTTGTCTTTTCAGCGGAAGTTCCTAAAACTGCACTTATTTCATGGTCTTTTATCGTTTTGTTGTATGTTAACATATTATCCAAGACCAAATGATAAGAGGTTTGATATGTACTATCTAATCGAGAAGCACTTGCACCGTTTCTGTTCGATTTAACCCCTTGATATCTAGAACCTCTTGTTCTTTGATAGTCTCCTGAAACTGCTGTTCTAAAATGTAAATCGTCTGTAATTTTATATTTTCCATAAACACTACCAAACAACTTTAATTTAAATTCTCTTCTATCTCTTTCTAAAATTTTAGCTGCTGGATTTGTATTTGAAGTATTACTAATATCTGTTCCTTCAATTTGTCCATCATTATCAAAATCATTATCTGGTGTTCCTCTTATTAAATCGTAATCATCGAACATTCTTTGAACTGCATAATCTCCAACTTTGGCATCTGCATATTTACCATTATCTCTAAATCGATTAACGAATTTTATATTTTCTTCTGTTAGATAAACCGGTAACCAAGATGGTTGTCTTAAAATGTCATGAGTAGATCCATCAAACCTTCTTCTTTCAGTAAAAGAAGGGTTAAAGCGCGCTCCAACAGATAATCTTTTATTAATTTTTACCTCAACATTACCATTGAAACTGTATTTTTTAAAGTCATCTGTTAACAACACACCTTCATCGTGTAAATAATTTAGTCCTGCACTGTATTTTACTCTTTCATTTCCTCCACGAGCACTAAATGAATGGTTAATTATATTACCCCCGTCAAAAATAACGTCTTGCCAGTTGGTTTGATCGCCTATTAATAACTTGTATCTTGTTTTGTCTGTTAAGGTATATGTGTAATTCAATTCAGCTAAAGCAGCATCTTTTACAGAAGTGTAATATGCATCACTCTTTCTAGCTTCTTTAAAACCTGCGTAGGTAGCATAACTGAATTTAGTTTCTCCTTCTTTTCCTGTTTTGGTAGTAATCATAATTACACCGTTACCTCCTCTAGAACCATAAATTGCTCCTGATGCAGCATCTTTTAATACTTCAAAAGATTCAACATCATTCATATCTAAAGAACCTAAAAAATCTTCATCTACTACAACTCCGTCTACAACTATTAACGGTCCTGAGTTCCCTGTAATAGAACCTACTCCACGTATACGAATTGTTGGTGCTGAACCCGCTTCACCTTCAGTTGCTTGTATATTTACTCCGGAAACTTGACCGACTAAAGCGTCATCGACTCTTGATACTGCTATTTGATCTAATTTTTCGTTCTTTACCTTTGAAATTGCTCCAGTAAGATGAGATTTCTTTTGAGTTCCGTAACCCACAATAACTATTTCATCTAATACGTTATTATCTTCGTTTAAAACGATATTCAACTTATTACCATTACTAATAGTGACAGACTTTGTTACGTATCCTAAATTAGAAAATACTAAAGCTTCTCCTTTTTTAACTTTTAAAGAAAAGTTACCATCAAAATCTGTAGAAGTTCCTTTCACTGTTCCTGAGATAATTACGCTTACTCCTGGAATAGGCAAATTATCTGCCGCACTGACTACTTTTCCTTCAATTTTAAAAATCTCTTGAGTATAAGCTCCTAAACTAACTAATAGTAATAAAAGTAATATCCGTTTAATTTTCACATCCATAATTAAGATTTAATTTGTGTTAATTGACTTTTTAATTCCCCCTTTTTACCAATATTAAATTTTACTTTACTAAATCGTTTGAGTACTATTTTAAAAAAAAGTGACTACTCCGTACTCCTTTGGTTTAGTGATTAAAAAAAGATAGGTATTAACCTATCCTTTTTCTAAATCAATTCAAACAGTTAACAAATTGGTTTACCAGATTGGTTTACCAAAAATAGAACTATTTTTATTATATCCAAACTTTTTAAGAATAAAAAGTGTAAAATTGACAAACAAGTCTTATTAAAAATATCTATTCCATAAAATCTTCTCTAATTGGACTAAAAACGTCTATTAGTACTCCTTCCTTCTTGCATATAGCTCCATGCAGTACATGAGGCGGAATATAAACGGTGTCTCCTCCTTTTACCATTTTAGTTTCTTCCCCAATGCTGAATTCAAATTCTCCGCTTTCTACATAGGTAACTTGGGAATGATAATGTTCATGTTTGTATCCTATACCACCTTCGTCAAAATGTACTTTAACAAGCATTATTTTATCATCATACCCCATTATTTTTCTTTTTACACCTTCTCCTACAGGTTCCCATTCTAAATCTTTATCTAAAATAAATTCCTTACTTGATCCAAATGTTTTCATAATTATAATCTTTAATTTATTTAAAATAATAAGCACCTTTCCATTGGTAACTATTATTATTTATTTTTAATGTATG
>JAHDDQ010000101.1 GCA_020629275.1 Tenacibaculum sp.
AGCGAACAAGACTTTCCGACATAGCACTACTTCCACTATTATACTTGTTGGCAACTTTATGAATAATACATTTACTTAATTCTACACGTGTTCTTTTAATCATGATTTACAAAAAATTAGGCCACAAAAATACGTATTTTAGTATCGTTAAAAATATAGATGTATGAAATTATTAGGAATTGGATCAAGAATTAATCATTCTGAATTTGGCTTTGGTGTAGTTACAAATGTTGATAACAAACAATATTGGGTTACATTTCAAGAAAACGGATTAGAAACTATTTCTTTGAGTGAAGAGTATGAAATTATAGAGGCTGTAGAAGACGAAGTAGACTCTGTTAGTTTTTATGATGTTGAAAGTTCTTTACGAAAAATATTAAAAAAATGGAGCGATGTTTCCGAAATTACACCTATTGCAGATAAATTTAAGGGTGGGAAATTGATTCTTGAACCTTCAGACACTAATTTATCTTCTAAAGAAATCCCTATTGATACTTTTTTTCACAAAATAGTTATGGTACGCGATCGTATAAGGGTTATGGAACAAAAGATTAATTCTAGTAAAAATTTAGATGATCAAGAAAAAGTAGATTTACAACAATATATTACTAGAATATATGGTAGTTTAACTAGCTTTAATGTTTTATTTAAATTGAAGTCTGATCAATTTGTTGGTTCCAAATCCAAGTAAATACAGTAGTAAAAAGTGCATCATTATAATGAAAATTATGTTGCACTTTTTAACGTTTTTCTATTACTTCAAAATTGAACAAGTGCATTATTTTATTGACTAGCAATTAGGTTCTGAATTCCCCAAACAAAAACTATTTTTAAAGTTTTAACGCTAATTGTTCAGGCAATAATTTAAAAGATAATCTATGATATTGGGTTACCCCATGAGTTCGTATGGCATTTCTATGTTCTTTTGTTGGATAACCTTTATTCTTCTTCCAGTTATAAAAAGGATACTCTTCATGAATTTTTTCCATAAAGTCATCTCTGTAGGTTTTAGCTAATACGGATGCTGCCGCGATACTCATAAATTTAGCATCCCCTTTAACTATTGTTTCATGAGGAATATCTTTGTAAAGGTTGAACTTGTTTCCGTCGACAATAATAAATTCCGGTTCAACTGTTAATCCTTCTATAGCCCTATGCATTCCTGTTATAGAAGCTTGTAAAACGTTTATATCATCTACCTCTTGATTATCAATAAATGAAACAGAAAACGCTAATGCATTCTCCTCTATAAATGGACGTAACTCTTTTCGTTTCTTTTCTGATAATAGCTTAGAATCATTTAGAAAAGGATGTTCAAAGTCTTGTGGTAAAATAACTGCTGCAGCAACAACTGGTCCAGATAAACAACCTCTTCCAGCTTCGTCTGTGCCTACTTCTAATAAAAAACCGCTATAATTCAATTTCAACATACAGCAAATTAACAGTTTTCATAGCTTTTATTCACATTTATTTTCGTTTTATTATTTTACATTTGCCGTTATGAAACATACTTTTCTTCTTTTACTTCTTTATATTTCAATATCTACTAATGCTCAAGTGAGAAATTTAGGAAATGGATTAGGTACTACAAATAGAAACGGTAATGTTACTCGACTAGATTCTTTATCTAATGATGAAATAAGTGTAAAATTAAGTGGCAAAACTAAATATACCGACTACAAAATAATTAGTATTAAAAATGATACTACGTATATAGATACAACGTTAACAATTAAAAAAGAATATAAATTTAACTTCAGAAGAAAAGATAATTTTGAGCTACTAGCATTTCATAATCAAGGACAAACGTTTAATAATTTAGCCTATAATTTCCGTGAAGAATTAATGTTTCCTGATATTGGTTTTACAGCTAAACAATTCAATTATATAAAAGCTAATGAAATTAACGATTACCAAGTTCCTACTCCTACTACTGAGATTTTATACAGAACTGGACAAGAACAAGGGCAAGTGATAGATGCTTTTTTTACATTAAACTTTTCAAAACGCTTAAACGTTAGTGTTGCTTACAGAGGATTGCGATCTTTAGGGCAATATAGAAGGTCTTTATCGAGTTCTGGTAATTTTAGAGCTACCATGAGCTATAGGACACCAAAAGATCAATACAATATTAAAGCACACATTACAACACAGGATTTTACCAATCAAGAAAGTGGTGGATTAACCACTGAATCTCTTGAAAACTTCATTAACAACAATCCTAATTTCACAAACAGAGGTAGACTTGATATTAATTTAGAAGATGCGGAAAATGTTTTTAAAGGAAATCGATTCTTTATCGATCATAACTTTAAACTTTTCGGTAGTAAGGATAGTTTACAACAGAAAAAAGTAAGTAACTTAAAAATTGGGCAGATTGTTTATTATGAGACTAAAGACTATACCTTCAATCAAACTAATGTAAATGCTGATTTTTTTGGTAATGCTGATAAAACTTCTGGTATTATTGATGAAAAAACAGATTATACGTTACTAAATAATCAAGCTTATTTAGAATTTAATTCAAAATACATCCTAGGTAAATTTAAAGTAAAAGCCAATTATACAACTGTAAATTATGGGTATGATTCTATATACAGCACAAACTTAATTATTAGAAATAAACGTTTGCAAGGAAAAGCTATTTCCCTTGGCGCAAAATGGAATGGTACTATTGGTCGATTTAATGTGAATACAGATGCGACTGTTATACCTGGTAGTGGACATTTAGCTGGAAATTATTTTAAAGGAGAAGCATCTTATAAGAAAGATAGTGTTTTTACTGTTAAAGGTAGTTTATTACTTAACTCAAAAGCTCCTAATTTTAATAAACAATTTTTTCAGAGCGTTTATACTGATTATAATTGGGAGAACAATTTCACTAATATTGATACTCAAAACTTTGGATTCTCTTTTGAATCTAAATGGGGAAATCTAAATTTAGACTTTACTAATATTCAAGACTATACGTACTTTGATAGTGATAACAGACCTAAGCAATATAATGAAGCCGTTACCTATCTTAAAGTTAAAGCCAATAGAGAATTTAAGTTCTTTAAAAACTTTGCCTTGGATAACACTGTTATGTATCAGAATGTTTCTAGCGGTAGCGAAGTATTTAGAGTTCCAGATTTTGTAACTAGAAATACCTTGTATTATAGCGATCATTGGTTTAAAGGAAATGCTTTACAAGTTCAAATAGGGGCTACATTTAAGTACTTTACATCTTATAAAGCGAATGCTTATAATCCTTTATTAGCAGAATTTACTCTTCAAAATAATACAGATATTGGCTTCCCTACATTAGATGTCTTTTTTAATGCTAGAGTTAGAAGAACTCGAATTTACTTTAAAATAGATAATGTTACTTCTAATTTTACAAGTAAGAATTATTTTTCTGCTCCGAATTATCCTTACAGAGATATGTCTATTCGTTTTGGATTAGTTTGGAATTGGTTTATTTAAAAAACATGAAAGATCAAATTAAAAAACTTTGGCTTCTATTTTTAGTAATTAGCTTAACCTTAGGTTTAGCTCCTCACAAATCTCCTCATATCATTGGCAAAATACAATGGATTTTAGGTGGTAATGCCTTCTCTGGAAGTAACCCAATGAATTTTATGGACTGGGTAGATGTTTTTATACACGGAAGTCCTTGGATATTACTAATAACTTCTACGATATTAAACGCTATAACAATAATAAGAAAGCCTAGTTAATAACAGCATCGATTTTATTTAGATTTAATCTCTCTTATCTTTATTCTTAACGCTGCAAAAAGTAATGTCATAAAAGGACTTAACCAATTAAAAACTGCATAGAAAGCATAGTCTATAACAGGTACTCCTAAAACTCCTGAATGATAAGCTCCACAAGTATTCCATGGAATTAGCACCGATGTTACTGTTCCACTATCTTCTAATGTTCTACTTAAATTCTCTGGTGCTAAACCTTTATCTTTATAAGCTTTTGCATACATTTTCCCAGGAACTACTAATGCCAAGTATTGATCAGATGCTGTAATATTTAATCCAATACATGTAAACACAGTACTTGCAAACAAACCAAAAACACTATCAAACAAATTTAACATATAACTACTTATTCTAGCTAAAGCTCCTATTGCATCCATAATTCCTCCAAATACCATCGCACAAAGTATCAACCAAATGGTACCCAACATTTTTACCATTCCTCCAGCTGTAAATAAATCTTTCAAAACTTCATTATCTGTAGCCACCGATGTTTTTACAGTGATAGCTTTCATTACCCCTTTATAAGCTGAAGTAAAGTCTAATTTTTCTGCTCCTGTTATTTGCATAACAATGTTAGGTTGAAATATCAATGCAAAAACTCCTCCTAATATTGTTCCTGCCAACAAAGCAATCAATGGTGGTGTCTTTTTAACAATTAAAACAATTACTAGCATTGGAACTATAAAAAGTGCAGGGGTAATATTAAATGCCTTGTCTATATCAGCCAACATTGCTTCTGTACTTGCACTCCCTGTTGCCGTTTGTGTAAACCCTAAAATGATAAACACTATCAGTGTTATTATGAATGTTGGTACAGTCGTATAAGTCATGTATCGTATGTGCGTAAATAAGTCTGTACCTGCCATTGCTGGTGCAAGATTTGTTGTGTCAGACATAGGCGACATTTTATCTCCAAAATAAGCACCAGATAATACAGCTCCGGCTGTCATTCCTAATGAAATTCCTAAAGCTTCACTAATTCCTATCAGTGCTATTCCTACCGTTGCTGCCGTAGTCCACGAACTTCCTGTAGCAACAGATATTACTGCGCATATAATTAAACATGCTGCTAAAAATATAGTTGGATTTAAAATTTGTAATCCATAATATATCATCGATGGAATTATACCACTTATCAACCATGTTCCAGCCAATGCCCCTACCATTAACAAGATTAGTATAGCACTTGAAGTTGATTTAATATTTTCAGCAACTTCGTCCATCATCAATTTATAACTAACTTTATTTCTAAAACCAATTAAAGCTGCAACAGTTCCTCCTAATAATAGCACAAACTGATTACTTCCACTTAAAGCATCATCTCCGAAAACAGACACATTGTAACCCAACATGGCTATCAGAGCAAATACTGGTATTAAGGCTTCCCAAATAGACAATTCCTTATTTTGTTGGATTTTTTGGTCTTGAATTTTAATTTCAGAGTTACTTGTGCTCTCTTGCATGTGTAGTATTTTTCGATGTGTAATGTTACGATTTTGTAAAGAAATAAACAAATGAAAACCGTTTACTACTTTTGCTACTTATGGACTCATTAACTCAAATTGTTTTAGGTGCTGCTTGTGGTGAAATAGCACTAGGAAAAAAGATTGGTAATAAAGCTTTACTATTTGGTGCTATAGGTGGAACTATACCCGATTTAGACGTAATATTAGGTACTCTTTTTTACACTAATTCTATAGATGAATTAGTTTTTCATCGAGGTTTTATGCATTCTATAGTGTTTGCCTTTATAGCTGCTTTTGCTTTTGGCTATTTAACCTTTAAACTATATAACTCGGGTAAAAGAACTTATACCACTACACTGAAAGATTGGATTTGGCTGTATTTCTTATCTATATTCACGCATCCAATTTTAGATAGTTTCACTCCTTATGGTACACAACTTTTCTTACCTTTTTCTAATTACAGAGTTGCTTTTAATACTATTGCCGTTGTTGATCCATTATATACGCTACCTTTTTTAGTTTGTTTAATTATTCTTCTTTTTTTCAAAAGAAATAATCCAAAGCGTACTTTTTATCTCAAGGCAGGGCTCTACATTAGTTCTGCTTATATGTTATTTACTATGGGAAATAAATTTTATGTGGATACGGTTTTTAAAGAAGCCATGGATGTTACTGGGATTGAATACTCTCGATTTTCATCTCAACCTACAATTCTAAATAATGTATTATGGTATGCAATTGCTGAAACTAAAGAAGATTATAAAGTTACTTTTTATTCATTATTAGATTCTAAAACTCCTGAAAACAACTTTATCTCACTCCCAAAAAATCATAATCTATTACCTATGAATCATGAAGACTTACAAAAGTTAACTTGGTTTAGTAATGGTTTTTATAATTTACAGAAGATAGATAGTGCTATTACTCGTTATAATGATTTACGCTATCCTTTACTAAATTCAAACGATAATAGTTCTTCTATATTCAGTTTTAAGGTAGAAAAAAATGGCAATCGCTGGGAAGCATTGCCATTATATGATAAAACTCCTTCTAAAAAAGACTTTAAGGTTTTTTGGGAAAGAATTTTTGGTATTTAATCTATAAAACTCCTACTTCTTTCATACAAGATTTCATCATATCAAAAGTTCTTTCAATATCATTATCCAGTCCTATTGAGAAGCGAATTAAACCATCTGTTAACCCCATTTGTTGTTGTTCTTCTTCTGGTATTTCAGAAGATGTTGATGTTCCTGGTGCAGAAAATAATGTTTTATAAAAACCTAAGCTTACCGCTAAATACCCTAGGTTCTTATGCTGCATAAGTTCCATTAACTCATTTGCCTTAGCCAAAGAACCTACATCGATTGTTAGCATACCTCCATATCCATATTCTTCATTCATCATTGTTGTAAATAATTCGTGAGAAGGATGGGATACCAAACCGGGATATACTGTTTTTAACCCTTCAGATTCAAATTTTTCAGCCAAATACATTGCATTTTTACTATGTTGCTTCATTCTAATATGTAGTGTTCTGAGGTTTTTTAATACTGAAGAAGCTCTTAAACTGTCCAATGTAGAGCCCAATAACATACATGCGCCATCATTTACATTTCTCAAATCATCAATAAATTCTTGAGAAGCACATACTACTCCACCTACTGTATCTGAAGAACCGTTTATAAATTTGGTAAGACTGTGTATTATTATGTCTGCTCCTAACTCACCAGGCGTTATAGATAATGGCGAAAACGTATTGTCTACAATTAGTTTAAGTCCATATTTTTTTGCAAGAGCTGCCAAACCTTTAATATCTGCAACCTCTAATAAAGGGTTACTTACGCTTTCGCAGTATAATATTTTAGTAGTTTTAGTTATAGCTGCTTCTACTACATCTAATTTTGTGATATCAACAAACGTAGTTGCTATGTTTAACTTAGGTGTGAAATTTTTTAAAAATGCATATGTTCCTCCATAAATAGTTCTACTAGAAACAATATGATCACCAGCAGCACACAACTGTAATAATACAGGTGTTATTGCTCCCATCCCAGACGCAGTTACATTAGCAGTTTCTGTACCTTCCATTTCTGCTAAGGCTTCACCTAAATAAAGGTTGGATGGTGTAGAATGACGTGAATATAAATAACATCCATCAGCATTACCTTCAAAAGTATCAAACATTGTTTTTGCTGAAAGAAATGTGTAGGTAGAAGAATCTGAAATTGATGGATTAACACCTCCAAATTCACCGAAATATTGAAGGTCTTGAATCTTGTTTGCTGGTTTAAATTTCATAATAGTTGTTTTGTTTTTAACAAATTAACCCTTTAAATGAATTATAATCAATAATAAACATTATAATTAGATTTTAAATCTAATCATACGTATTTACATAGATTTAAAATCTTTTTACGTAATTTATCACCTCAAATAAGCAGAAATATTTTCATAATGAAACTAGATATAATTGATAAAAAACTTCTCAATCTTTTGCAAGCAAACAGCAAACAAACTACCAAACAACTTTCTTTACAATTAAATCTATCTGTAACAGCAGTTTATGAACGTATAAAAAAGTTAGAAAAAGAAGCTATTGTAGCTAAATACGTTGCTGTAATTGATCCAAAAAAAGTAGAAAAATCATTTTTAGTGTTTTGTCATGTAAAATTAACACAGCATTCTAGAGAGTATTTATCTGTTTTTGAAAAGGAAATTTTAAAACTGCATGAAGTAGTAGAATGCTTTCATGTTAGTGGAGATTATGATTACATTTTAAAAGTTTTTGTAAAAGATATGCCTGAATATCGAGAATTTATGATTAACAAACTTACTACCATAAAGCATATAGGAAGCACACAAAGCTCATTCAATATAGAAGCTATCAAAAACTCTACCCATATTACCATATAAAAACATCACTAACATATTACATGTTAATGATGTTTATTTAATGTTTAATCAGTATGATTCAACTAATTTTATCTCAAAATAGCACTACTCTCTGTGCCAGTGATAGCATTCTGATTTTCTGCACTTTCCACCTCCTTTATTTTGCTTTCTTTTGACCCCTCTACATCTTTAGTATTATAATTAGTACTTGGCTCTACATTTATGATCACTTCTTTTTTAGTTTCATTAACAGCATGTTTATCAGAAGAATGCCCACCTAAAATAGGAGCAATCACTAGACCGATTAAACATGTTAACTTAATTAAAATATTCATAGAAGGACCAGATGTATCTTTAAAAGGATCTCCAACTGTATCTCCAGTAACAGCTGCTTTATGAGCATCAGAACCTTTGAATGTCATTTCTCCATTGATTTCTACTCCTGCTTCAAATGATTTTTTTGCGTTATCCCAAGCTCCACCTGCATTATTTTGAAAAATTGCCCACATTACTCCACTTACACAAACTCCTGCCATATAACCACCTAGTGGTTCTGCTCCAAATAATAATCCGATTATAATTGGGCTAATAATGGTAATTAATCCAGGTAAAATCATTTCTTTAAGTGCCGCTCTTGTTGAAATATCAACACATCTTGCATAATCAGGCGTACCTGTTCCTTCCATAATTCCAGGAATTTCTTTAAACTGTCTACGTACCTCATACACCATTTCCATAGCTGCTTTTCCTACTGATTCCATTGCTAATGCAGAAAATATTACAGGAATCATTCCTCCTACAAATAACATAGCTAATACATCTGCTTTAAAAATATTTATTCCATCGATTCCTGTAAAAGTTACATATGCTGCAAATAAAGCCAAAGCAGTTAAAGCTGCCGAAGCAATAGCAAAACCTTTTCCTACCGCTGCCGTAGTATTTCCAACAGAATCTAGAATATCTGTACGTTCGCGGACATGATCTTCCAATTCACTCATTTCAGCAACTCCCCCAGCATTATCTGCTATTGGCCCGAATGCATCTATAGCTAACTGCATTGCTGTTGTTGCCATCATTGCTGATGCTGCTAACGCCACTCCATAAAATCCAGCTAAGGTGTATGATCCATAAATCGCAGCAGCAAATAATATTACCGATAGAAATGTAGATTTCATTCCTACAGCTAAACCTGCAATAATATTTGTTCCTGCTCCCGTTGCGCTATTTTGTACTATTGTTAAAACTGGTTTTTTTCCTAAACTAGTATAGTATGCTGTTACCATAGAAATTAATGCTCCAACCGCAAGCCCAATCATACATGCATAAAAAACATGTCTAGATGGTATATCTTTTATCCCCTCTCCGAAAAAGCTCATTTGTAATGTTTCAGGTAACATCCATTGAATCAAAAACCAACTAGCGGCTAATGTTATGATTATAGATACCCAATTTCCTAAATCTAATGCCTTTTGAACTTCTGCTTCTTTAGCAGAATTATCTTTAATTTTCACTAAAAAAGTACCTATAATAGATGCCAAAATACCAACTCCCGCTAATACTAATGGTAATAATATTGGTCCCATACCGTTAAACGCATCTGTAAATTGTGATATTGAAGACATATCTCTGATTAAGTAATTTCCTAATACCATCGCTGCCAATACTGTAGCAACATAACTACCAAATAAATCTGCACCCATACCAGCCACATCTCCAACATTATCACCCACATTATCAGCGATTGTAGCTGGATTTCGCGGATCGTCTTCTGGAATACCCGCTTCTACTTTTCCTACTAAATCTGCACCTACATCGGCCGCTTTAGTATATATTCCTCCACCAACTCTTGCAAATAAGGCAATACTTTCTGCTCCTAATGAAAAACCTGCTAATGCTTCTAATGCAATAGTCATTTCGTTATAAAAATTACCTTCACCTGTTACAAACATCGATACGAAGAGTAAAAAGAATAAGCTTAAGCCTAGAACCGCTAATCCAGCTACTCCTAATCCCATTACAGTTCCTCCACCAAAAGATACTTGTAATGCTTTAGGCAAACTTGTTTTGGCCGCTTCTGCAGTTCTTGCATTAGCATCGGTGGCTATACGCATTCCTATATTACCTGCTAGAGCAGAAAAAATAGCACCTATAATAAATGCTATAACGATTATCCAGTGTGTTGTAGGTATTAATAATGATACTATAAAAAGTGCAATTGAAGCTGCTACAGAAAAAATTAAAAGAAGTTTATATTCTGCATTTAAAAAGGCTAGGGCTCCTTCTTTGATACTTTTAGAAATGGACTGCATTTTATCGTTCCCTGGATCTTGCTTCTTTACCCAAGACATTTTAATGAACATAAAAATTAATCCTAGAATGGCCAATATAATTGGTAAAAATACCGTGTTTAAATTCATAATTTGTGAGTTATTTGATTAGTTTATTGTGTTAAATATAACAAAATCAAACACTAAACAAAAAGCTCCTTGAATATTCAAGGAGCTTTTTTTGGTATTTTTATGTTAGAAGTACTTAGATTTTAAAAACTCCAGTTACCTCTTTATCACTTTTTTCGTAACGTTCGATACACTTATCTAAAATCTCGTAAGCCTCATCTGCATTACCCCAATCTCCGATATCTACTTTCTTCTTTTCTAAATCTTTATATACTTGGAAAAAATGTGTGATCTCTTGTTGACGGTGAGGATTTAAATCAGATAAATCATTGTATTTATTCCATATCGGATCTGATACTGGTACACAAACTATTTTCTCATCTGGTCCTTTTTCGTCTGCCATGTGAAAAACACCTATTGGTTTTACTTCCATAACACACATTGGGAAAGTTGGCTCTGCTCCTAATACTAAAACATCTAATGGATCACCATCTAATGCTAATGTTTCAGGAATGAACCCATAATCTCCAGGATACATCATTGATGAGAATAACATTCTATCAAAGCGTATTTTTTTTAAATCAAAATCATATTCGTATTTATTTCTACTTCCCTTAGGAATTTCGATCAATACATCAACAGTTTGTTTTTCTTTTGCTGTCATATTTATTTTCTTCGTTTCAAAAATCGGATTGCAAAACTACGTATAAATTGCAGTTTATGTAAACACTTTACACGTTATTTTTAGGTTAAGTTTAAAATTATAGATTTGGTTTAATTCCTATTCGAATAGCAAACCTTGGTGTTGGTTCTGCTATACTATTTACTGGCCTTGTATAATTACTCCTCCAAATAGCATCAATTCTCAAGAAACGCAAATTTCCATATCCAATATTTTCTACCCCAAAACCATATTCATAATATGGTCTTGTGGGTGCGTTATAATTTATATTTTGAGCCCCAGTGGCGTTATTTTCCTGATTAATTTGAATATTTCTATCTGAAATTCTTCCATAAACTGCTCTAAATGTTGCTAAACTTCTCAGTTTTAATTTTCTTATTAGCGGAATTCTATTCAAAATGAATCCATTAAAGTGGTGTTCGAAATGAGTAGAAACATATTCATCTGTTACGAAATCGTAAAAGTTCAATAAAGAAAATGTATTCGGAACTAATGAAAAAGATTGGTTGGCTGGTACTGCACTTAATAATGAAATTGGTACAGTTCCAAAAGTTTTTCCTCCTTCAATAGTAGTGTCTAACAACCCAAATTTACCTAATAGGATAGGTTGGTTATATTTTATTTGAATTTTATCATAATCATGTGTTCCATTAAAAAAACCTTTATAACCATGGCGGTAATTAATTACTATAGAAGGAAAGATATTACGCCCAAAACGTTGTTGTACTCCTAAACCATAAACAAATCTTCCAGGTGTGAATGTAAGGTATAAGTCTGATGCAACATCAGTTACCGAAGTTTGTATGTTTCCCAATTCATCCTTGTAGTTGATAGAAAAATTTTCTGGACTTGCAGAACGAATACTTGAATGAGAAAAATTTACTCCAATATGAAAGTTATTATGAACTGCATAATCGAAATTCGTTGCATATTTCTTTACTGTAGATAAGAAGAAATTATTTCCTCTCGACAATAAAGCTGTTGAACCAAAGGTTCTTCCTAATAATTGTGTTGTATTTAGTAATGAGCTTCCTAACTGTTCAACATCATACTGGTAAGCTACGCTAGCAGATATTCTAGGTTTGTATGAAACCAAATATTGTGCTTCTGCTCCATACTTAAACTCTTTGTCTGTAAATCCATAGGCAACATGACCAGACAACCTAAAACGGTCATCTTTTGTTTTAAATGTTCTAAAACCTAATCGAGTTCTAAAACCTTCAACCTCATTATTAGCAAAAGCTGTCCAGAATGGCCCTAACTGTGTATTTGCAAAAGGTAAATTAATAAAACCACTTGATATTGTATTAATGAAGCCTGTTATTTTCTTTATTTGCTTTTTCCCTTTAACGCTATTTATTAGTTTATAAGTGTCTTTATTTTCTTGATTCTCCTGATTTGTCCAAAACTCTTTGGGCTTTTCGTATTGATCTGGTCTTATTTTCTGTATTTCTGAATCGTAAAAATCATCTGTCAACTTCTTATCAAATACATAATCATCGTAATAGATTGTCTTTTTTATAGTTAACCCCTTATTAGCGTCATTTTTATCTACAAAAGTAAAATCACCTTCATACGCATT
>JAHDDQ010000102.1:0-1265 GCA_020629275.1 Tenacibaculum sp.
TTATCTGTTTTATATTCATAGGTTAACTTATCCATTTCATTCGTACCATTTTCGGTATTCTTATTTCTGAATAAACTTTTTATATTACCATTCGTATCATACGTTAAATTAGTTACATTATAATCACCTTCACCATAAATAGCGTTACTTGTATTTGTAACAATTTTTGCACTAAATATACGTGAATTTGTTGCTGTAATTTTAAAACCAGGCTTTAGTGTGATACTTTCAGTGGCTTCTGCAAATTTACGATTTAGTATTTCAGTATCTAAAACAATAGTATTTGGTGCACTGTTTTGTTGGTTCCTCATACCATCGAATAAAGCAGATTTTAACCAATTGTTTCTGTCATATTCGTATTTGTATTGGAACGGACTTGTTACATTATCATTAGTATTGGTATTCCAAGTCATACTTTTAATATTACCGTTGTATTGATCTTCTGCATCAGAAGTATTTACAAATCGTGAATCTCTTTGGTAATCTCCACTGTAATAATCTAAAGTTAAACCAAATAAATCATTAGAATCTCCACCAGGATCATTAGTATCTGTTAAATTAGGATGATTAATAGATTTTAATTGTCCTGCTAAATTGTACACATAATCAATTCCTTGAATTCCCTCGGCTAATTCCACACGTTTTAAAGCACCCGTTTCATAATAATCATAATCTGCATGTGTAATATACGCTGTTCCGTCTATAGAAGTTTCTACTTTTAATAATTCTTGTGAATCCTCATGATAGGTATATTTATGAATAAATTTTTCTGCTGTATTTTCCTTTTGGAAAATTACTTGTAATACTTGACTAGTTACAGGGTCATATTCATAATCTATTGTTTTAGCATCCGTAAAACCTTCTATTTGTTGAACAATCCATTGTACACGACCATATACATCATAACTGTAATATGTAGTTGAATTCTCATTTGAAGTTTTTGCAACGTTACTCGATAAAAAAGAAGGATTACCATAGTTACCATTTAAGCTATTTAAATACTGTAAATCAGTTGTACTTAAAAAATCATAGGTTGTAAAATGTTGTTCTTTTTTAGTCATTCCTGATGGTAAATCATTATTAGGATTTAAACTTGAAAATGTTCCAATTCCTACTCCACTTTCTATTGGACGTCCTAATTCGTCATAATTAGTATATGAGAATTCTTGAGGGCTTACTTCAGCTTGTTTGGTATTTTGGGAAAAACGAATTTGACCGTCTCTTCGATATTTAAAATTAGCCATTCCTTCATCAGGACTCGTTGT
>JAHDDQ010000102.1:1275-5518 GCA_020629275.1 Tenacibaculum sp.
AATTGTCCTAGTGTATCATAAGAAAACGTACTTTTTAAACCTTCATTATGATTTACTGTTGAGGATAAGCTATTAAAACAATCGTTATTAAATCCTAGTGGCTGTAAACTTGATGTTAAACGACCTATATCATCATAATAATTTAAGCTAAAATCGTAGTAATTTACCTTGTATATAACCCCACCTAATACTCCTTGTGCTATATAATTGATCTCTTTTTTAGACTTATCAATATATATGGGGTTTAAATAATTTTTATCATTATCACTTCCTACATATACTATTCTATAGAATCCTTTTTTTTCTATCTCAGAAACTGGAACAATTTCTTCAGTCTTAAGATTATATATTCTATATCTATATTCTGCCCCTATTAACTTAGCCGTATTTTCACAACCTTCTGGTATATGAACATCTACAAAACTGCCTCTCTCCTGTATTGTAGAAATTACTTTATATTTTTTTCTTTTATTTATATCTTCTGCTATTCCTGATTTTGCTACACCTAATGTTTTACCATTCGCATCTTTAAATACAACGGATTCATTACCATGAATGTCTTCTACAATAGTTTTACTAAATTTTGATTTTATAAATTTTATATCAGAATTGTTATTTGTAGCATTATCAAAATAATTATACCCATATGCATAATACATTTCTTGAGCTGCTGGCATCGTAAAACTGTAACCTCTTTTCCAAGTTCCATTAATTTTGTTTCCTCCGATAGTCTGTTTTATTGCTCCTGGATTTAATTCACTGTATATAATTCTTGAATATGGGCGATTTGTAATGTCCTGTAAGGGTTCATCTGTATTAGCAGTACTGTAATAATAACCTAAGGAATTTACTTGATTACCGACTGCAGTTGGATTTAATACATTACTTCCTTCAAAGTCTGAGTTAGTGAACGTGTTTCCGTTATTCTTTCTGACAAAATTATCGATATAACCGAAATTATTTGCCTCAGAATTTGAGCGAATAGGCGCACTCATAGTTTGTAATGCAGGTCTTCCTTGAGCATCGTATTTTGTTTCTGTTGCCCATACTTTCTTATTTTTTAAATCATAGTTTTGTGATTGAATTTGCTTTCCTAAATCATCAAAATAACTTTTACTTTGTGATACTAATTTTCCGTTGATATCATATGCGCTAGAACGTACAAAATTGAGATTTAAATCTTCTAATGTATCAGGACAACCTTGATTCCCTCCTGCCTCATTTGGACATAAATCTAAATCATTATCTGCATAATTATCTGGAATATTTGTTAGCTCAAAAAGTTTCGCTGTATTTTTTGTACCGAAATTGTCGTTATCTTCATCTAAATAAAAAATCCCATGTGTAGGATTTGGGTTTGCTTCTTGAATAATTTGTACAGAAATTCCACTTTTTATACTAGTGTCTTTATCAAGGAACGTGTAGGTATAAAACCTTCTTTTTCCTATTGTATTGATTGGTATAGTTACTCTATATGTGTTTTTATTAGGTATAGAATTAACCAAATCAATAACAACTGGCATTAAAGTATTAGGTATTGTGTTTACCAAATTACCTAATGAATGAGATACTCCAACACTTACATCCAATACTCCTCCAATAGTATTAGAACAAGACCCTGTATTTGTTATTTCAATTTCAATTATTCCTCCATTCACAGGAATTATACCTCCTTGTAACGGGTTTACTTGGTTTCCGTTGATTGTAACGTATGACGACAAGCAACCATTTGTTGAAATTGTATTTGCTGACCCTTTTTGTATTTGAGCATTAGCTATAATACTCAATAGCATGCATACTATTGGTAATAAAATTCTTTTCTTAATCATAGCTTATTGATTATTTCTTTTATAGTTATATGAGTTAGTAGCAACCTTTTTAAAACCTCCTGAACCATCGTTCGCAACTTTATCTATAGTTTCAACTTGTGTTTCTATCAATCGCCCTGCAGCATCATAAATGTAATGAGTGGATAATCCATTAGCTCCCATAATATAACTTACTTCATCCCATTCATTATATACATAACTAGACATTGAAGAACTAATTGGATGTAAACGGAAATCATCTAATCGAACTGTACTAGATGTACTTGTAATCGCTACATTAGCTCCTTGTGATGAAATAGTAATGTATCCATTTAACTGAACCCAATCTCCGGCATAAACATTTTCATTAGTATTAAATACTTTTTGACTGTTATTTAAAATAATTTTAGTTTTATGCTCATCTCCTTTGCGGGTCCAAACTGAAACTTTAAAACGTTGCTTCAATGGACTATTTCTTAAGTTTCTTGAAGGTACTTGAACTTCAAATGCCTTTTGATTAGAACTAACTTCTACTATATATTCACCCGTGTGAGATAATTCTTTTCCTACTTTTTGATAACCTCTGGATTTGACAGTATTATCAAAGTAAGAAGGATCTTTTCTGTCTAAATATTCAGCACCAGAATAATACATATCTTCATAAGCTGAATTTGATGTTGCTATTACTTTACTATAATTATCCCCATATTTAGATGCAGCAAAGTTATTGTTTATGTCTTTCGCTTCTAATGGTTCAGAAAACTGATTATACTTTGTTATTTCACTAATTTGTCTCCATTCATTATTACTAGCAACAGTTGAATAATCAAACTCAGTAAAATTATTATAGGTTCCATCGCTAGCTAAGCTTCCATTCCAAGTATATGTTTTGTGTTTACGCCATACATCATCAGAAACTTCATTACTCCCATCATTAAAAGGATAAATCCAACTATTATTCCATGTAGCTATTGATGCATCTGTAGCTTTCCATTGATTATCTTTAAAGATGTAACTAATCTCTCCAGCAGATTGCGACAACATATTCTTATTGTTTATATTATCTACTTTTGATCCCATTTTAGAATAAACTTTATTAGCTAATTCTAATGAACTTTTAGTTATTCGACCAGAATAATTCTTGTATTCTTGTTCAAGAATTTTACCAGTTAAAAAATCTCTTTTATTAAAACTAACGGTACTCTTATTGTTATATTGATCTACTGTTACTATTTTTTCTAAAACACTAGGGTAATTTACATAACTTGATGAATTTATTTCAAAAGATTTATTATCATCTTCTTGCATGTTATATCTATAAAAACTTTTAAATGTTTCTTGGTCTGTACCTATTTCTTCGCTACCGTCTAGATTTTGCTTATAATTATAGATTCTAGTGTTTAATAGTTGATTTAAATTATTGTAATTTTTAACATATAAAGGTCTGCCTATATTTCCTTGTGTATCTTCTATTTTACTCTTTGCTAATATTACATCAATTTCGCCATTTGTTAAATAAGATTTATTATCTGTTTTTAATTTCAAATGTGAATATTGCCTTGCCAATGTTTCAGAATCAGTACCCTGAGATGAGGTTGATTCCGATATCATGGCATCTAGTACCTCAAAGCCGTAATCCGTTTTACTATATAAAATATCATTCTTATCTAATCGCTTCTCTATAACTTTTTCATACATCACCGAAGGTGGCAATACTAAGTTTCTCAAATACACGTTATACTCTTGATTATATGGAATATATGAAGAAACACCATCGATGTATTCATATTCTGTTTTCAATATTGTTTGTGATAATTTATCTTTAACGGTGATAAGTTTAGTTCTTAATCCACCCCCTATGTGTTCTTTATCTATTCTGTATGTCATTAAAAATGATACTAACTTATATTGAATATCCGGCTTTGGTTGTATAAGTTTTACTTTAAATTTAGTTTCAGTTATTTTTTCTAAGATCTTAGCATTAACGTTTCTACTATAGGATTTACCTGATATACCTTGAACTATATTTCCTTCTTTGTAATCTATATATGACACTGTTAATATATCATTAACTTTGAAGCCAATATCTTCTCTAGCATCTATAAAAAATTCTCCCTGATTATCTGGCAAAGTAATTAAACGTCCAGTATTTCTCTCAGGACCTTGTCCAAAATTCAAATCTTTTCTAAATATTAGTGGATAATCATTTATCGGTGTGAATTTATCTGATTCATATTCTGTTTCTATGATAGTCCCAATAGGGTTAATTATTCTACTTAATGACCATGCTTCAGGATAGTCTTTATGATAACCCCAAATATTTTCTTTAGCTTTACTATATTCAATAAAGTCTTTATTGTACTCAAATAAATAGGGCGGTAAAATACTAATGTTCTTTTTTCCATTGAATTGCAAAGATTTTAATGTTAATCTAC
>JAHDDQ010000102.1:5528-12702 GCA_020629275.1 Tenacibaculum sp.
ACCTAAACCATTATTACTATCATCTGACGCTAATGAATAATCATAATTAAAATTAATAACCTTAACAGCATTCTTTTCTAAATCTTTGTTTTTAATATCATTAATATCTAAAACGTTATCTAGCAATTCTATACTATGTCCCTCTAATTTATTATTTTGCTTATTTGAGTACAAAATAGATTCAGGGAAGTCAGATGTTGTGATAAAATTTTCTAAGTTCTTTACAGAAAAATTGGAAAACCCTTTAGTCATAAAAAAGAATCCTTTGTCTTCTGTTTTATCATGATTAGAGTCTTTAATATCTAATACACTGTTTAATTTAGTATTTTTTAATACAATTATTTTTTCAAGTTTCAAACTTCTATTTTCTGGATATTCTACATACGTTAACTTAGTTTCAGTGGCGGATATTTGATAACGATTATTATTTTGATAAAGACCATCATTAGGATATAAATATTCTTGAAAATTAAACAACTGTCCATATTGAGTATAGTATTTATCTGTAAAATAATTAACCTCTACAGATTTAGAGTTATTAAAAGATTTAAAATTATTTGCTTGTACTACTCCATTTGTAGGGTTATATCTTTCTTTATATTTATTAATTTTCGATGATTTATTATCTTCACGAAAGCCTTTTACAAATAAAGCCGTATGAGTCCTAGTTTTTATTGCATCTAGATAATATATTTCTTTACGACCATAAGAATAAGAATGACGTTCTTCATTATTTACTCCTAAATACTGAGAATCAAACCCTTTTTTTGGTATTCTATAGCCAAAAGAATTACTCCACTTTCCATATTCAAAATCCACCCAATACCCATAATCTTTATCATCTAACTTATTATTATTATTGACATCTATGTAATCTGGGCCAGTAACTCCTGTTAAAAGCCAATGAGTTGCAAAAGGTTCTGTTGTATATTTTTCATAAAAGTTTTCATCCTCATTCTCTTTATCATTGAAATTTTTATACACCCTTTCATAATTATAAACTGGTAATGAGTAGTGATAAGTTTTGCCATCTAATGTTGTTATTTGAAAAGCCCCGATAGAAGAACCTGATTTATTAGCTATATCTAGTCTGTCTTTAGGTCTCATAGCTTCTATAAAGCTTGATAAACTATTATGATCTCCTTCCAATATCTCTCTGTTAGTATAAGTTTTGATAAAGGTACCACTTCTCTTTCTATGCTCTTTTTTAATTTCTTCTCCAGT
The DNA here is from genome assembly GCA_020629275.1 of Tenacibaculum sp. Classification (GTDB taxonomy): domain Bacteria; phylum Bacteroidota; class Bacteroidia; order Flavobacteriales; family Flavobacteriaceae; genus Polaribacter. Next base: position 6,753 of record JAHDDQ010000102.1, read on the forward strand.
AATACTATGTATATCTTGACTGTAAATTCCACTATCGTTTGTAGCAGATGTTAAAGCTTTTTCAAAATCTATTTGGCCTCCATTATAGTTAGGAATAGTTAACTTATTTTTATCTACTCTCAAAAATGACTCAGTACCACCTACATTATAAAAATATAAACTACTCTCCAATTCATGTCCATTTATTCTTGTCTTGTCTGAATTCAAAAAATATCCTTCTCTATTATTGGTATCTATTGACTCTTGATTGTTTCCAAAAAGAGATAATTCCTTATAAAACCTTGGTGCTATTTTTGCAGAAAACCCTTGAGCATTAGCCGAGTACGAATCATAATCGGGTAATAATGATTTTGATGTTGCACCTGCGATAAATTTGTTTCCTCCATAAACTCCGTTTTCTGATATGGCTTTAACATCCATAGACATATCCTCTTTTATTATATATTGATTTTCTGGTTGTAGTTTTTTAAAATTATCATAAGCATAACCTATGCCACTAGACATATAATCCTTTATCTTAAATAACGAATACTTAACCCTAGTTTTTCCTAGTTTTATCCAAAAAAGATCAAGATCCAAGAAAAAACCTTCTCTTAGTATTTCTAGATTGTAATCATTATCTAAAACTTTCGAATTATTACTATTATTAAAACCAGCACGTCCAGCAGAAAAAGATATTGATCTTTTATCAGAACTTAAAGATATTCCCAAGCTGTTTCTGATAGATCCTTTTTTTGATTTAAAATCATAATTAAAACCTACACCTAATAATTTTGAACTGATCCCAATAGATGAATCGCTTATACTTAAACCGTTAATATTCGTGTTAGTATATCCTGTTCCATTCTGACTGACTCCGATAGTAGTTCTAAAAGCACCTGCTAACCCTAATGTTACAGAACCTCCAAATCCTTTATTATTACTCCAAGAAGCGCCTAAACCAACTGTAATTCCACTAGGAAAAGTTGCACCTATAGAAAATTCATAGAAGTTTTTAACCCAGCCTTTGTCATAAAAAAACTCATTATTTCTAACTATTGACCAATCATCTGGATAACCGCTAACACCTCTATTTAAAGCTCCAGGATTTAAATTCCATCCTAAACCTACCCAACTTGCTTCTTGGTCCATAGCGATTCCTGCATGATAACTTAAAGCCAAAGGATAGCCTCCTTCAGGACTTGGTACATTTAACAATGGTAATACGTAGGTAAAATCCCCTGTAACTAAATTTACCATATCCGTAGCATCAACAGGTTCAAAAGCCGCTGCTTCAGGAGCATTAGGACCTGAACTTTGTGCATAGATAGCATTGTAAGGAATTATGGTACTTAAAAAATTAAGTACTAAGAAAATAGCAATTGTTCTCCGAGTAATTGGGTTCTTTATCATAATTATTAATTTTTATATAAAAGATTGCTTCAGTTGTTTTATACTTCGCAATGACCGTTTTTTATTTTATTTAGCAACTAACTTCCTCTCACTTCGACTTCGCACAGGAAACAGTAAAAATTACCTTATTTAAACTTTAATTTAGGTTCGTTTTTTATCCTTTTTGTCGGTATTTTAAACTTTACTTCCCCTGTATAGGCTCCTAAATCTTCTATAGTAAAATTTAAATATTCTTCTTGTAAAAATTTGTTATCTCTAGGGTATACGAATAACATACTTGTAGACTTACTCATACCGTACATTCTAGGATATACATAGTCTAATAATTCTAAAGTATCTTTTTGAGGTGTAAAAACATGTACTTTTTCACCCATTCCAAAAGCTAGTTGATTTACCATGGCTCCAAATTCTTGTCTGTTTTTAGGTGTTGTGCTCAATAACTCTTTATTACCTCTAGACATTGATAATATGAAATATAGATATTGACTATATTTACCTCTTAATCTTTTAATGTCTTTTTTTGTATGATCATTACCTAACTCTTGATCTACTAGAATATCTGTAGGTTTATATAACAATGAGAAATCATAACCATTTACACTCTTTTTATGTAAATATTCATTATCATCATTTCTTAAATACTCCCATAATTCATCTTTTGAATCAAACGATTTTTGTGTACAACTGTATAGAAATACAATGCATATTATAAATAATAGTAAGTGTGAAAATTTCATAGCGTTTAAAGGTACTTTTTAGTATATAATTTTCGAATAACAATCCTTTCAATGAGTTTAATTTCGTTAATTAACTATGTAATTATGCTATTTTCCTTCAAAGCCTGAATTTAATTTCTCCAAAACTTTTTCAGTTAGGTCAGCACTTTTATCAGCATACATAATATTTCCAGCTCCACTAGCTCCAAAAATTATTTTATATCCTTTTTCCTTTCCATATTCAGTAACAAAGTCATTAATATCATTAATTACAGTTTGTGTAGCTTTTTTATCTTCTTCCTGAACTTGCTTCTGAACTGCTTGTTGGTAGTTGTTAATTTGTTGTTGCTTGTTTCCTAATAATTCTTGTTTGAGTTTTAATTCTTTTTTAGAATACTTAGAACGTTCTTTTTCGTACAGTTTTAATTCTTTCTGCCAGTCTGTTACCAAACTATCTACATTAGCTCGTAATACTTTAGCTTTCTTTTCAAACTCAGCTCTAACAACTTTTGTTCTCTTATAGCCGTCTAATAACTTATTTACATCAACATAAACCAACTTAGAATTATCTTGAGAATAAAAAAATGTAGCTAATGACGTTATTAATGCTAATACTGCTATAATTAATGTAATTTTTTTCATAATAAATTTTTATTTAAAATATTTTATTTCTTTGTAATCGGCTGCAAAAGTACTATTTATTAGCATTTCACAAAAACTACTTTTAGTAATTTATTTAATAACAGTCGGTCGTATTAAAACAGATAATTTAGATTTAGATGCTGTACGAACACGTTTGCTAAATAACCACTTGATAATTGGAATTCTTGCTAAAAATGGTACTCCAGATCCTGAATCGTTTTTTACATTCTCTTCTAGCCCTCCCAAAATAACTACATCTTGATCTTTCACTCTAATTGTTGATGTAAATTCTCTTGAATTAATTCCTGGTGGAGCTTCTTCATCTACTCTTTTCCCATTAAAACTTGATTGTAAAACATTTATTCCTAGTGTGATTTGATCATCTCCTGACACTAAGGGCTTTATTGATATTGATAAATTAGCATCAATTGGTAAATAATTTCTGATAATTTGAGTTTGTGGATTTTGTACTCCTAAAACATTACTTTCCGTAACCGCATAATATGAAGTTTCTCCACTAGATAGTGTTGCTTTATGACCGTTTAATGTTGATAATTTAGGTGTGGATCTGATCTTTATATTTCCATTAGATTCCATTGCTTGGATTTTTGCATAAAAACCAGGCACTACTTTACCTGCATTTAAAGAACCAAAACCATTAAAACCACCTATTAATTTATTTATAGCTCCAGCCCCTAAAGTAACTTCTGCAGAAGGAAATAAAGATCCAGTACTTTTTACTGGTTTTTCTCCTACTCCGAATTCTACTCCTGCACTTAATGTGTTTGATTTATTAACCTCAAGGATCATTACTTCAATCAAGATAACGGGTACAGGCTTATCTATCTTTTTTATAAATTCTTTAAATCTTTGAATTTTCAGTTCATCGCCCGTAACTATAAATGCATTTTGTTCAATATCAGTTTTTATATCTAAACCACTATTCTTACCACTTTTCAAATATTCAGGAAATAGCGATAATATCGTATTACCTTTAACGCTTCCTATACTTGAGGAAGTATTAGTGCCTGAGTTAAAATTTGAATTTCCTTGCTGTTGAAATTGTCTTGAATTTCTATTAGATGAAAAATTTTGCTGACTAGAATTTAGATTTCTATTATTAATGCCATTATTGATCCCTCCGTTAGAACTGCCGTTAAAACTTGAAGCAAAAACTGAATTCCTACCACTAGAAATTGGTTGATTCATGATTTCAATTGAGCGATGCATTAACGGAATTACTACAGAGCTTTTAGTTGTTGATGTAGTTTCGTTACCAAAAAAGTAAATATTATTACTTTTCTTGTATGTAAATTTAGAATCGTTAAGCATTTTATCTAGTAAATCATCATAAAATATTTCTGAAGCTTTTATCGATACAGTTCCTATATTTTTTAGTGGTATACTAGTGAAAGAATTTATATTAAGTTCGTGGCCTATATCTTGTATAACACTTTCTATTGCGACATTCTCAAAATCTACTTCTAACTTTTGAGATACTGAATCTAAAACCTTAAAATAAAAGTTCGAATCTCTATATATTTTTCTTTTTGGTTTGTTTGTAGAAGATGCTCTTGTTCTTTTATTTTTAGAATTAGCTGTTAGTTCTTCATTGTATAAACTTTCAAATAAGTAATACCCGTCTTTAGTTTTAGTTAATCTTAAATCATTAGCGAATGCTAATTTATTTAACGCACTATCGAACGTTTTTTCTTTAATATATCCTGAGAGTCTCTTGTTTCCTAACCCAGGTGAAAACACTAGATTTTTACTAGTTGCATCAGTAATTTTCTTAAAAGCTACAGATAAAGAGTCTTGTTGCAAATCGATAGAAAATAAATCGTCTGCTTTATTATAAGAAATAGGAATATTTCTAGATATGTATTTACTTTTTGGCTCTTGTGGTGTAACAAACCTTTTCAAAGCGATAATATTACCTGTAAACTTAAGTGTAATATCATGTTCTTTACATAAATATAAGAGCACATCGATTAATTTTACATCTACGAAATTATAACTGATTGCTGTACCTGCTACATCACTACCTATTATTAAGTTTGTTTTTGTTTCCTTACCAACGGCTGCAACAAATGTTGCCAATTCAATGTTAGTTACATTCAGATTTATATTTTGATATAGCCCTTTAGTATTCAAAGCCAGTTTCTCTAACTTATTCCTTAGATCTATAATTCGTTTATCTTCTTTGTCTAATTGTGCAAAAATAGTAATTGAACAAAAAAGAGCAATAAGTATTCCTAGTTTCTTCACTTTAGCTTGTTACTTTTTTACTTCTCTAAGTAGAGTGTTTAATTTATCTTCTAAAAGTTTTATTTTAACTTTTTCTTTTTCTAATTCTTCTATTCTTTTTTCTTGATCAATTGTATATAATGTTAACTCTTCGATCTTCTGTAATAGCTTTTTATTCATCTCTCCTAAAGCGATTCCTTCCCTTGAAATTTCTGAAGCAGACGGAATATTTTCTAAATGACCTTGATCTTTAATTTGTTGTTCTACTTGCTTTAATGTTGGTAAGTTATAGTCTTTCTTGAACACATAATCTGGCCAACTTCCTTTTAATTTTACAACAACCTCTTCAGCAATTGCCTTACCTGCAACAGCCAATTTATAACCTTTGGTATCTCTAGTTCCTATTCCTAATTTATCACTTATAAACAGCCTGTTATTGGTTAATTCCATTTTTGCACTCGTTCCGTTATCTGCATTTTTATTAAGATACCATCTGTGCTGTTCGACTGCTTTACTATATAAAACACCACTTTCTACACCGAAACCATAATTACTAGTTTTTCCTATTCGATCTCCATATAAAGATATTATATCTCCAATAGCAGAACTTGATTTTCGAAGACTTAATATGCCTGTAGATCTTATACTTCCATTATTTATTAGGTTAGAATTTTTTGTTCCTCCAATCCAAACATCTTTACCATTAGCGTAGTTTAGGTATAAATTATCATCCTCAGTACTTCCACCTTCTTTACCATTTACATGCCTAACCCATAGACTTCTATTTGTAGTACCACCAATGTTAACATGATTATTTGTAGTTATTAAAGTTTTTTCTTTACTCCATGGAGTATCTAACAAACCCTGATAAGGCGTCATCTGGATTTAAAAAGAATAATTCAGAAAATCCCAATCTACCACCAGTACCGTAAGCTTAATAGAAGGTATAACGT
>JAHDDQ010000103.1 GCA_020629275.1 Tenacibaculum sp.
TAGCTGCAGAAGTAATTGTAATACCTCTTTCTTGCTCCTGCTCCATCCAGTCCATTGTAGCTGCACCATCATGCACCTCACCAATCTTGTGAGAAACACCTGTATAATACAATACACGTTCTGTTGTTGTAGTTTTTCCAGCATCAATATGTGCTGCAATTCCAATATTTCTTGTAAATTTTAAATCTCTAGCCATTTCTATTAAAATCTGAAGTGAGAGAAAGCTTTATTTGCTTCTGCCATTTTATGAGTATCAGTACGTTTTTTAACAGCAGCTCCTTCTTCTTTAGCCGCAGCTAAAATTTCAGCAGCTAAACGCTGTGCCATTGTTTTCTCGTTTCTTTTACGAGTGTACAAAATCATCCATTTAATAGCCATAGAAACCTTACGGTCTGGTCTAATTTGCATTGGTATCTGAAATGTAGCACCACCAACACGACGAGATCTTACTTCTACGTGAGGCATTACATTAGATAAACCATCTTTCCAAATCTCTAAAGCTGTTTTTTCTTCTTCACCCTTTCTTTCTTCTACGATATCTAACGCATCATAAAATACTTTAAAAGCTACTGACTTCTTACCATCCCACATTAAGTTATTAACGAAACGCGTTACTAACTGATCATTAAATTTTGGATCCGGTAATAAGACTCTTTTTTTTGCTGCTCTTTTTCTCATGTCTTTACATTAAAAAAGTTACTAATTTACTTTTTTGGGCGTTTTGCTCCATACTTAGATCTACGTTGGGTTCTACCCTCAACTCCTGCAGTATCTAATGCACCACGTACTACGTGATATTTAACTCCTGGCAAATCTTTTACCCTTCCACCTCTAACTAATACTATCGAGTGCTCCTGTAAGTTATGTCCTTCTCCTGGAATGTATGCATTTATCTCATTACCATTTGTCAATCTAACTCTGGCAACTTTACGCATTGCTGAATTAGGTTTCTTTGGTGTTGTAGTATAAACACGAGTACAAACTCCACGTCTTTGAGGACAAGACGACAAAGCAGCCGATTTACTCTTCTTAGTTATTTTGGTTCTTCCTTTACGAACTAATTGTTGAATAGTTGGCATACTAAATAATTACTGTTTTTCGTTTATAATTAAACATTGTCTCTTTTTTAAGAGTCCGCAAATGTACAACTAATTTCTAATTATTCAAATATCAGTGAGTTATTTTTCAAAAAACATTTTTTTAGTACAAACATTATCTACAAAACATATACTTTTGATAATATTAAACCTGATAACGATTAATGCCTTTTAAAAACTTATTAATTCTAACTCTCTGTACTTTTCTTGTGACCAATACACTAAACGCACAAGAATATGACTTGAATATTATATCAACAAACAAAACAGAAAACACACTCTTAAATAAAATACCTTATTTAAGAAAAATTAATGACTCTATTATCATAACAAAAGAGCTAAGAAAAATCGAAATAGAATTACAAAAACAAGGATACTACACTCATATGATTGATAGTGTAAAAAAAGAAAACAAAACTTTTAATATATATATCAGTCTAAATAATCAAATTAATAATATTAGCATATCTTTTTCAAAATTAAATCCTGACATATTAAAAGTATTAAAAACACCAACAACTAAAGCAATTGTTCAAAATAATAAAATTGAAGAATATCTAAATAAGCTATCCTTAAAATTAGAACAAAATGGTTTTAGCTTCTCTAAAATTTATTTAGAAAATTACACAACGTCAAATAAAACAATAAAAGCTACCTTAAAGATAACCAACTTAAAGAAAAGAAAAATAAACAATACTATAATAAAAGGTTATGAAAATTTCCCGAAGAAATATTTAAACAACCATTACAACATTAACTCAAAAACAATTTTTAATAATAATCTAATAAACAAAGTAAGTAAACTTACCAAACCCTTAAATTTCATCAAAGAAATTAAAAAACCAGAAATACTTTTCACAAAAGACTCAACCATATTATATATGTATTTAAAAAAAATTAACAAGAGTAGTTTTGATGGATTGGTAAATTTTGCAAACAACGATAACGGTAAAATAAAATTTAACGGTTATTTAGAACTAAATCTCTTAAACGCAATAAACAAGGGAGAAGAAATAAATCTTGAATGGAGAAGCTTAAACAATAACAGAAGTGAATTTTCTCTAAACTTTATTACTCCTTATATTTTCAAATCGAAGATATCACCACAAATAAAATTTAACATATATAGACAAGATTCAACTTTTACAAATACTAAGTTTGAAACTAACTTAAAGTACAAATTATCTGAATATTCAAAAATATCATTTAACTACACTACAGAATCATCGAAAGAAATTATTCAAACTGACAATACAGAAACATTTAATAATAATTTCTTCGGGTTTGGTTATGAATATACAGTTCCTAATTATGATGAATTCAACTCTGACAAATTTTCACTTTCAATCAAACCATCTATTGGAAAAAGAAAAACTACATCAAAAAACACGTCACAAATTAAAATTGAATCGAGAGTTAGTTATTTATTTAATTTAAATAAAAAAAATAAATTATACCTTCAAAATAATATGGGTTTCTTAAATTCCGACAACTATTTAATTAACGAATTATTTAAGATAGGTGGTAAAAATACAATAAGAGGTGTTAATGAAAAAAGTATATTTACAGAAAACTACATAACACAAAATATAGAATATAGATACCTAACTAAAAAAGACGCTTACCTATACACAATAACAGATTTAGGAATAATCTTTAATAAAGCTGACAATAAAAAATTATATGGAATAGGAATAGGGTATTTATTTAACATAAATAAATCAAAAATTAACCTTTCTATAACAACTTTATTAAAAAACAATTTCTTTACAAGCCCCGAGAACACTCAGCTCACAATAATATGGATGAATTATCTCTAACAAAACATTAATTTTAATACTTTAAATTAACAATTATTAACTATTTCATTGTTTTATTAATAAAATATTTAGATATTTGGGCTAATTAATTCAAATCAAATAAATAATGAAAACAAAGTTAAAGGGAATTTTAACGCTATTACTGGCGTTTGTTGTGCAAATAAGTTTTGCACAAGAAAAAACAGTTTCTGGAACAGTCTCGGATGCCACGGGGTCACTTCCGGGAGTAAGTATTCTTATCAAAGGTACTTCTAAGGGTACTGAAACTGATTTCAATGGTAAATTTACTATTAAAGCTAACAGCGGTGACGTTTTAAGCTTTAGTTATGTAGGCTACAAAACTATTGAAAAAACAATCGGATCATCAAATACAGTTAATGTAACTATGATTGAAGATGCTAGTGTACTAGACGAAATTGTGGTAACTGCATTAGGTATCAAAAGAGACAAAAAATCGATTGGTTTTGCTCAGCAATCTGTTAAACCAGAAAACTTAGTAAGATCAAGAGAAACGGATGTTAACAATGCGTTAGCAGGTAGAGTTGCTGGTGTACAAGCAGTAGGTGCTCCTTCTGCAGGTTTTGGTAATTCTGGTATTAGATTAAGAGGTAACTCTAACGTATTATACATTGTAGATAATGTAAAAATTAGTTCTACATCTGATATTAATACAGATGACATTGCCGATTTATCTGTTTTAAAAGGTTCTGCAGCAACTGCATTATACGGACCTGAAGGAATTAATGGTGTAGTTATTATTACAACAAAATCTGCAAAAAGTGGTGAAAGTGTTGTTACATTAAACCACAGTACGGCAATGGAAAATGTTTACATTTTACCAGAATACCAAAATGAATATGGGGGTGGTTACTCTCAGGAATTTAACACATTTAATTATGACCCTTCTAGACACCCTGCTTCTTGGGCTTCTTTTAATGGTCAAAAAATGGTTGAATATTATGCTGATGAAAGCTGGGGACCAAAACTAGATGGACAAATGGTTCGTCATTGGGATTCTTGGATTCAAGGAGATCCTGAATTTGGTAAATTAAGAGCTTTTGAAGCTAACCCAGATAACATTCAAAACTTTTTTGACACTGGTGTTATTAACAACACTTCTGTAAGTTTTGCTAAAGGTGGTGATGACTATAACGTAAGAGTTGGTTTGACAAATATTGATAGAAATAGTGTTTTTCCTAATTCTAAAAGAAAACAAGTTCAAGCAACAATAAATGCGAGTTTAGACATTACTGATAAATTAACTGCCTACGCTAACTTTAATTATCAAGATAGAAGAACTAACAATTTTCCAGACAATGGTTATGGAAACGTTGTTTCTAACTTAAATCAGTGGTGGCAACGTCAATTAGACATGGACAGAGTAAGAAATTACGAAAGAAATGGTCAGTTTGTATCATGGAACATCAACAGCCCAACAAACTCAGCGCCATTATATTGGGATTCTCCATTTTTTGAAACTAATGAAAATTTAAACTTTCAAACAAAAAATGCAATCTACGGTAAGATAGGTTTAAAATATGAAGTTAATGAAAATTTAAACATGAGTTTAGATTTAAGAAAAACATTCAACTCTTATGAATATAACAATAGAACTGCTTTTGGTAGCTTAGGAGGACAAACATTACCTTCTTACAGTGAGACTGAAAACATGGACTACAGAGAAGAACTTTTTGGTATTGTAAATTACTCTAAAGATTTAAATGAAGATTTTGATATTACAGCATCTGCAGGTTTCGAATTATCTACAATAGGATCTGAAAGCTTAAGCGGTAGCACAGTTGGTGGATTAAACACTTTAGGCTTTTACAGTTTAAGCACTTCTGTTGATAGACCTACAGTTAATAACTCATCATCTAAATTTAAGTCTAAATCTATATTTGTAAAAGGTTCTGTAGGTTATAAAGATATATTATTCTTAGATGGATTTACAAGATTTGATTGGGGATCATCTGCATATTCTGAAGAAAATAGAATTGAAACATATGGAGGATCTTTAAGTTTCATATTCTCTAAATTAATTCCACAAAATGACTTTTTAAGATTTGGAAAATTAAGAATGAGTGCAGCGCAAGCTCCTAAATTCCCTTCTCCATATCAACTATCTGCAGTATACGGAATCGGTACTCCTTACGGAAGCACAGGTACTTTATCAGCTCAAGGAACATTCGCAAACCCTTTCTTACAAGGTGGTGTTCGTAAGGACTATGAAATAGGTACAGAATTAAGATTATTTAACAGTAGATTGGGTGTAGATTTTGCATACTTTAAGAAAGTAGATGAAGAATTACCTGTATCTGTTACTTTAGATGGATCAACAGGTTATACAAGTACACTTAAAAATGATGGTAAACAAACATACAACGGTATTGAAGTTGCCTTAAATTATGATATATTAAAAAAAGAAGATATTGCTTGGGATGCAACTTTAAGTTTTGCAACCTTAGAAAGAAGAGTTGATAAAATTTCTGAAGGTATTGATGTAAATGTGTTATCAAGTACTTGGAGAGGTATTCAATTACAAGAAAGAGTTGGAGAAGAATGGGGAGCAATATACGGTAGAGCATATAGAAGAGATGCAGATGGTAACAAAATATTAACTGCCTCTGGAGCTCCAATTTATGATACAAACCAATATTTAGGTAATGTTTTACCAGATTTTACTGGAGGATTTTCTAATAACATCCGTTACAAAAACTTTAATTTAGGTTTTGATATTGACTTTCAAAAAGGAGGAAAAGTATTTTCTGTAACTAGAATGTTTAATAACTATTCAGGTTTAGGTATTGAAACTGTTGGTAACAACAATTTAGGAAACCCTGTAAGAGACGCTGTTGCTGATGGTGGTGGTGTATTAATAGAAGGAGTTGATGAAACTTCTGGTGCTCCTGTATCTTACAATATCGAATCTAGCACATACTGGGGACGTTTATTTGCTTTACATGAAAGATGGTTATACGACGCTTCTTATGTTAAATTAAGAACAGTTCGTTTAGACTATGATTTACCTAATAACATTTTAGAAAAAACTCCATTCAAAACATTAAACTTAGGTGTATTTGCAAACAATGTATGGTTAATTCACTCAGCTTTACCTGGATTAGATCCTTCTGAAATTGAAACAAGAAATGGAGTTAACTGGACTGAAGGAGGACAATTACCAAACGTTAGAACTGTTGGTGTTAACGTAAGAATGTCATTTTAATTAAAAAATAAATTAAGAAATGAAAAAAATTAACAAAATAAAAACCCTTATTCTTGCTGTTGCAGTTTCATTTACAGCATGTGATACAGTGGATTTTGGTGACACAAACCAAAACCCGAATAACCCGAGTACTCCAGTAACCGCATCGTTATTAGCGAATGTTCAAAGAGGAACAAGTGGTTATATCGCTAGTACTACATCAAATTTATACGTTCAATATCTGTCTAACGGTCAATATGATGAAGAATCACGTTATCAAACTTTAAACTGGAGTCCTGATGGATCTTATGGTTTATTAGAAGATTTACGTCAAATTATTGAAATAAACTCAAATGATGATACTAAAATTGCTGCACAGGCATATGGTTCAAATGGTAATCAAATTGCTGCTGCTACAATTTTAAGAGTATACATTATGCATGGAATGACAGATAGATGGGGATATTTACCATATTCAGAAGCTTTAGATGTTTCTAACAACATCTATCCAGCATATGATTCTCAAGAAGCTATTTACGATGGATTATTTAATGAATTAGACACTGCATTGGCTTCTATCGATGGTGGTAATGGACCTGATAGTGATATTTATTTCGGAGGAGATATGGATAGATGGAGAACTTTTGCTAATACTATTAAAATGGTAATGGGATTAAGATTGTCTAAAGCTGATCCAGCGAAAGGTCAAGTTAAATTTAACGAAGCATTATCAGGAGTAATATCTTCAAATGCAGAAAACATCAAATATACATACCTTTCAGAAGATTCAAACGATAATCCTTGGCAAGATAGATTTGAGTCAAGAAAAGATTATTTAATGAGTGACGTTTTTGTAGACAAATTGATTGGTACTGGTACAAATACATTACCAGAAGACCCAAGATTAGCTAAGTTTGCAGAACCTGCAACTACTTCAGCTACTTTTGTAGGAGCACCTTATGGGGCATCAAACTCTGCCACTGCAAATTATTCTTTTATTACTAGTGATATTATTAGCAATAGTGAAGCACCATTAATGATTTATACTTATTCTGAAGTTTTATTTGCTAGAGCTGAAGCTGCTGCTAAAGGTTGGACAAGTGAAGATCCTGCTTCATTATACAATCAAGCAGTAACTGCGAGTATGGAACAGTGGGGAGTTGACTCTGCAGATGCTACAGTATACTTAGCTGCAAATCCATACACTGGAATTGAAGATATTGCATATGAAAAATATGTATCATTGTTTTTTCAAGGATATAATAGCTGGGCGGAATGGAGAAGATTCAAAGCAGAAGGAAACGACGGTCGTATAGCATTAGTTGCACCAGCAAACTTATTATCAAATGCTACGGACATTCCTCAAAGACACGGTTACTCTGCAACTGCAGGTGCTTTAAACGAGGACAACTATAATGCAGCTATTAGTGCACAAGGAGCTGATAATCTTGACACTATACTTTGGATATTTAAATAACCTATAACATATTATTAATAAAAAGCACTCAATCTTATTTAGATTGGGTGCTTTTTTCATTTAAACATTAATTCAATACAATAACATTTTATGTTAAAAAATTGTTTTATTAAGATAATTTTAAGACTTTTGGAATTAATTAATTCAAATAATTATACAATGAAGACAAAGTTTAATGGAATTTTAACGCTGTTACTGGCGTTAGTAGTGCAAATATCCTTTGCACAACAAAAGACTATTACTGGTAAAGTTAAAGACAGTTCAGGTTTACTACCTGGGGTTAGTATTTTAATTAAAGGTACAAATTCAGGTACCGAAACAGACTTTAATGGAGCTTACACTATTAAAGCTAATACTGGTGATGTTTTAGTATTTAGATATTTAGGGTACAAAGTTGTTGAGAAAACAGTTGGAAACTCTAATTCAGTTAATGTAACTTTAGTAGAAGACGCTAATGTACTTGACGAAATAGTTGTTGTTGGTTATGGTACAACAACAAAAAAATCATTTACAGGAAGTGTGAGTACTGTTTCTGCAGAAAATATTGATGCAAAAGCAGTATCAAATGTTGCTCAAGCATTAATTGGTGAAGCTTCTGGTGTATCTGTTGTAAGAACAAATGGTAGACCTGGTGGAAGTGCGAATATTAGAATTAGAGGTTTCAGCTCAATTGAAGGAAATAGTTCTCCACTTTATGTTGTGGATGGAGTTCCTTATACCGGAGATGTAAACTCAATTAATCCTAATGATATTGCTACAACTACAATTTTAAAAGATGCATCTGCAACAGCTATTTATGGTGCTCGTGGTGCTAATGGTGTTGTTTTAATTACCACTAAAAAAGGTAAATCTGGTAAAAGTGTTGTGGAATTTGATTTTCAAACATCAATAAACAGTAGAAATTTACCATTCTATGACTTAATTCATAACGAAGAAGAGTACATGGGATTAGTATACGATGGATTAAAAAATTCTGCAGAATTTACCGGACAAGCTAACCCATCACAGTATGCTTTGGATAATGTTTTTTCAGATAGAGGTATTGCTCCTTTATATAACATGTGGAACGTTGCTGATGGTAATGAGTTAATCGATCCTTCTACTGGTCAAGTTAGACCAGGTGTAACTAGAAAATTCACACCTACTGACTGGGCTAAAGCAGGTTATAGAGACGGAATCAGAAATGAATTCAACTTTAAGACATCTGGTGGTACTGAGAATACAAAGCATTACTTTTCTTTAGGTTATTTATCTGACGAAGGTTACGTACAAGAATCTCAATTTGATAGATATAGTGCTAGATTAAATGTTAACACTAAGCCTATGGACAGGGTTAAGATTAATACAAACTTAGATTATTCTTACAGTGAATATAATGATGCTACTGGTTATGGTGGTGGTGTTGTAACATACATGTTAGATTATATCCCAACAATTTACTCTTTATTTTTAAGAGATGCAGATGGTAACATCTTAACAGATCCAAACACAGGAAACCGTCTTTATGACTTTGCAGATAATTCTGCAGGGAATGGTAGAGATTTTTCAGCTACATATAACGGAATTGGAGAAGCCATATATAACATCAATAGAACAAAAAGACATAACATAAACGGTAACGTAAATTTTGTTGTTGATATTTTAGAAGGATTAACTTTTGAAAGTACTTATGGTGTAAACATTTACAGCAGTAACTTTGATCAAGTAAGAAACTCTATTCAAGGTAGTGCAGGTGTTGCTTTAGGAGGAACTTTATACAAATCTAATACAACGTATTCTGCTCAAAACTTTAATCAAATTTTAAGATATGCTACTACTTTTGGAAACGATCATAACTTTAATGCTTTAATTGCACATGAAAGTTTTGAGTCTTCATTAGAAGATTTTGATTTAAGTAAAAAAGGAGTTGTTAACTTAAACCCTAATGCAGTAATTGTTCCAGAAAACTACATCGATCAAAATGGTGTATCTAATGGTTCTAGAATTGGTAGAAGCCTAGAAAGTTACTTTACGCAAGCTAATTACAATTATGCAGGTAAATATTACTTATCTGGTACATTAAGAAGAGATGGTTCTTCAAGATTCTTTAAAAACAAATGGGGAACATTTGGATCTGTAGGTGCAGGTTGGGTAATTAGTGAAGAAGATTTCTTAAGCTCAAGTGAGACAATCGATTTCTTAAAGTTAAAAGCTAGTTATGGTGTTTTAGGAGACCAAGGAAATAATTCTTTTGCTGGTCAATTAGGATTTGATGTTCAAAACTTATTAGGATTACCTTCATTAGCTCCAAGAGCAGTAGTGGACCCTAATATTACTTGGGAATCTAGTCAAAGTTTCCAAACTGGTATTGAAGCTAGATTTTTTAATGGAGCTATCGATTTTGGTTTAGATTATTTTGTTAAAACTACAACAGATTTATACGTAAACAAAAGATTATCGCCTTCTACAGGAGATGCCGTTATATTAACAAATGATGGTGAATTGGTAAATAAAGGTTTAGAATTTGATTTAACTGGTAACATCATTAGAAATGAAGACTTTAAATTATCTTTATCTATCAACGGATCAATGTACGAGAATGAAATAACTCAAATGCCAATTGAAAATGCAACTGGTGAAGCGAAAGTTATTAATATCGCTGGGAATTTTGCTCAAGCTGAAGGTCGTAGTAGATTTGATTATTACCTAAGAGAATGGGCTGGTGTTGACCCTGCAACAGGTAATGCTCAATGGTTAGAGAGCTGGGTTGATGCAAATAACAATGGTCAATACGATGCTAGCGAAGGAATTAATGATTTAGAAGTATACAAAGCTGCAAATCCAGGAGCAAACATTCAAGAACGTGTTACAACTGAATATGCAGATGCTACTCGTAAATTCAACAATAAATCTTTAATACCTACAGTAAGTGGAGCTTTTAGACTTAACACTTCTTATAAAGATTTTAACTTAAGCGCTCAGTTTAGTTATAGTCTTGGAGGTTATGGATATGATTCACAATATGCTGATCAAATGAGAAATGGTAAGGTAGGTTCTTATAGTTACCATGCAGATATGAGAGATAGATGGATGAACCCTGGAGACATTACTGATGTACCAAGACTTTATTCTAATGAAAGAATTAGAGTAGCTTCAGCATCTACAAGATTTATTACAAGTACTGATTATTTATCACTAAATAATGTAAGGTTAGGATATAGTATACCGACTCAGTATTTAGAAAACATAGGTCTTTCTTCTGTAAGCTTATGGGTATCTGGAGATAATTTATTTTTAATCTCTGCTAGAGACGGGTTTAACCCAACAACTTCTCTTACAGGTACTTCTGAAAGATATAACTATAGTCCAATATCAAACTACACTTTAGGTGTAAGAGTTAAATTTTAATTAAACAATTTTAATTATGAAAAAAATAAATTTTATATTAAGTATTATTGTTGCGAGTCTCTTCTTGAGCTCTTGTGATGAAGAATTTTTAGACCAAAGACCTACTAGTTTCATTTCTAACGAAGATTTAGGAGAAACTGCTTTGATTAACCCAAGCATTGTTGAAGGTAACTTAAGAGGTATCTATAACCAAATGGTTACAGCGTACATTGGTGGATCTGGTGGATCTCAAGAAGATTTTGGTCATAAATCTTTTGATTTAATGAGTGATTTACTATCTAGTGATATGGCTCAAATCGGGGCAAGATTTAATAGATTTGTAAATTTAGCAAATCTTCAGTGGACAGATGATCCATCTTTAACATTACCAAATTATACTGCATGGAGATTTTATTACAGAATTATCAACAGTGCAAACTTAATTATTGCTGCTAATGGAGGAAATGATGCAGTACCAGCATCTGATGCTGTAAAGGGTGTAGTAGGTCAAGCAAAAGCTATTAGAGCATTTGGTTATTTTTACTTAAGTCAATTTTACGCAATTAAGTATGATGCTAATGCAGAAATTTTACCAATCTATGTAAATCCAGGTGAATCTGGTAAAGCAAAGTCTACAATGGGTGAAGTATATGACTTAATAATTTCAGATTTAAATTCTGCAATTAGCTTTATGAGTACTTATACAAGACCTAACAAGGCTTCTATAAATCAAAATGTAGCTAAAGGTTTATTAGCTTACGTTTATGCTTCTATGGGACAAAGTGATAAAAACATTATGGCTAGAGATTTAGCTGATGAAGTAATTAATTCTGGCGAGTTCACAATGATGAATAAAGATGAAGTTACAGGTGGATTTACTCAATTAAGCACTCCAGGATGGATGTGGGGATTTGACCTTACAGTTGCAAATGACTTAGGTTTAGTTTCTTGGCATGGTTTTATGGACTACTATAGTTATTCTTACCAAGCTGTTGGTAACTTCAGAGGAATTGATGATGGTTTATATGCTAAAATAAATGATAATGATATTAGAAAACAACAATTTGGAGCACCTCTTGCAGGTGGAGCTATTGATGTTGGTAAATCTCCATTAATTCCTATTGGAAAATTCTATAATGCTGCAAGAACTCCTTTTTCTCAAAATCCTATGACTGATGATTATGTTTACATGAGAGTTACAGAAATGTATTTACTTTCTGCTGAGTTAAGTGCTGTAGAAGGAGATGATATTGCTGCAAGAACTAGATTAAAGCAAGTTTTAGCTAATCGTTTTGATGATCCAGCTGACTACGCTTATGTAGATGGTTTAACTGGTCAAGATTTAGTTGACGAAATTGTATTTAACACTAAAATTGAATTCTTAGCTGAGGGTAAAAGTTATTTACTTATGAAGAGAAGAAAATTAACAAATACAAGAGGTAGTATTCACTTAAACAGAGCTGGAGAAAGCTTTGCTTATGATGATCCAAGATTAACTTTTGAAGTTCCACAAAGAGAACTTACAGATAATCCTAACATTACAGAAGGAAATAAATAATATTTTTTAATATTATATAACATTAAAACCATCTCTTTTAGAGATGGTTTTTTTTTGCTCATAAATTAACATACATTTGCAAAATGAAT
>JAHDDQ010000104.1 GCA_020629275.1 Tenacibaculum sp.
AATCCCTCAATACATTCTTCGTTAATATGTTCAAACATCTCTTTTTTCTCATTTAGATGAAGAAATAATTGCGCTTTAAAATATAATTCCTGTTGAATTTGATCACGATTTAATTGTAAATTATCCAAAATTGATAATGCCTTTTCATGATATAGAATAGGAAATTGTTTTTCATTTAGTTTAGTTAATTTTTCAAATAAGCTATCTTTTCTATTAGGACCAATCCAACATTTAGTTTCTGAATTGCTTACAGAAGAATCGTATAGATAGAACTTATATACGATCTCCATGTGTATGGGTTTCTGATTTAGAAGGAATAAACAATCCAACTCACCTAGTGTAATTTTATCATCTTGAATTTGAATATTTTCGGCTATTAATTCAATGTTATTGTTACAATTCAATTGATTAAAAACAAATAATTCAACGAGTTTACCTAGGCGGATTTTATAATCAACCTTTACTTTATTTAAATAAGTGTAAATATTCTGGTAATCAGTTGTTTTTAATTGTTTAATTAAAGTAGTTTTTTTTAAGAAAAAGGTATCTGAGAAACCCTTGTACTGTAACTGAAGTTCTTTAGTGTTGAAATGCATCGAATATTAAAAAAATCTTAAAATGACGGTATAATTGATCTTATAATTAGTGTAAAAATACAAATAACCGTATTTTTATGATATGAATAATCAATACAAAAAAGGACTAAGATTTCAAAAGTATGAAGAAGAGTACAAATCTCCGTTCGATAAATTATTTGATATTTTTAAAGAATTAATAACACATACCTCTGGAGATTTTGATGAGGCTTTCGATTGGTTAAAACAGTTGGATGTAGAGTATAAATTGACAACTCCAGAATATACGCTAGATGATTTTTTAGAAGACCTCAAAAAGAAAGGATATATTCGAGAGGAAATAAGTGACTCTGATGGAAAAGGAGATTTGAAGATTACAGCAAAGACAGAGCAGGTAATTCGTCAAAACGCTCTAGAGCAAATTTTTGGAAAATTAAAAAAAAGCAGATCAGGAAATCATAAAACAAAGGCAATAGGCCAAGGAGATGAACATACTGGTGAGTTGAGAAACTATCATTTTGGGGATGCATTAGACCGTATTTCAATGACAGAGAGTATTAAAAATGCTCAAATTAACAATGGAATTGGTAGTTTTTCATTAACTGAAAACGATTTGGTAGTTGAAGAAACTAATTACAAAGCTCAAATGAGTACAGTGCTTATGATTGATATAAGCCATAGTATGATTTTATATGGAGAAGACCGAATAACGCCAGCAAAGAAAGTAGCAATGGCATTAATCGAGTTAATAAAAACTAGATATCCTAAAGATACCATAGATATTCTGGTTTTTGGTAATGATGCCTGGCCAATTTCAGTAAAAGAACTTCCTTATTTAAAGGTTGGCCCTTATCACACCAATACTGTTGCAGGATTACAATTAGCGATGGACTTGTTGAGACGAAAGCGAAATACCAACAAGCAAATCTTTATGATTACAGATGGAAAGCCAAGTTGCTTAAGACTTTCAGATGGAACCTATTATAAAAACAGTAATGGATTAGATAATTACATTGTTGAAAAATGCTATAACATGGCATCTCAGGCAAGAAAGCTTCATATTCCTATTACTACATTTATGATTGCTCAAGATCCTTATCTGATGCGTTTCATAGAGCATTTTACAAAAGCAAATCAAGGTAAAGCATTTTATACAGGTCTAAAAGGATTAGGCGAAATGATTTTTGAAGATTACGAACAAAACAGAAAAAAAAGAATACGAGGATTATAGCATATGAACTTAACAGCAATAACAACATTCGGAGAACTTAAGAAAGCAGGATATGTTTCTGTTTCAATAAAAGAAGAATTACGAAATAATTTAATTAAAAAATTAAAAAATAATGAAACTGTTTTTACAGGTGTTTGGGGATATGAAAACTCGGTAATACCAGAATTAGAAACTGCAATTCTATCCAAACATAATATCAATCTGCTGGGATTAAGAGGACAAGCAAAAACAAGGTTAGCAAGATTAATGGTGAATCTTTTAGACGAGTACATACCAGTAGTTGAAGGATCTGAAATAAATGACGATCCATTTCAACCGCTGTCACGTTATGCAAGAGAGTTGTTATTAGAAAAAGGTGACGAAACACCAATTGTATGGCTACATAGAGAAGAACGTTTTTTTGAAAAATTAGCAACGCCTGATGTTACTGTAGCTGATTTAATCGGAGATATTGATCCAATAAAGGCAATGAATTTAAAATTGAATTATGCAGATGATAGAGTTATCCATTTTGGAATGATTCCACGTGCTAATCGCTGTATTTTTGTAATTAATGAAATTCCAGATTTACAAGCTCGAATTCAAGTTTCATTATTTAACATTTTACAAGAGGGCGATATACAAATTAGAGGATTTAAATTGAGATTACCACTAGATATTCAGTTTGTATTTACAGCAAATCCAGAAGATTATACAAATCGAGGAAGTATAGTAACACCTTTGAAAGATAGAATCGGATCTCAAATTTTGACTCATTATCCTGAAAACCTTGATATAGCTGAAAAAATCACAGCGCAAGAAGCGAGTATTTTACAAGGACAAAAAGAAGCGATTTACGTACCACAATTGGCAAAGAGACTAGTGGAGCAGATTAGTTTTGAAGCTAGAGAAAGTGAATACATAGATGTTAAGAGTGGCGTAAGCGCAAGAATGAGTATCTCGGTTTTCGAAAATTTATTGAGTACAGCAGAACGTAGGGCATTGCTTACAGAAGATGAAACAACAAGCATTCGTTTGTTAGACTTCTTTGGAACTATATCAGCTATAACAGGAAAAGTTGAACTAGTTTATGAAGGAGAGCAAGAAGGAGCAGATCGAGTTGCTGAAATATTAATAGGAAATGCTATCAAAACAATTTTCTTAGAATACTTCCCAGAAATAAAGAAACTCAAAAAAGAAAATGAAGAAACGCCTTATGATGAAATTTCAGCTTGGTTTTACAAACAAGAAGCTATAGAGTTATTAGATGATATGGATGATCGTTATTTTAACGAGCAACTACATCAAATTAAACCTTTAGAAGGATTAATAGCCAAATATGCTACAGACTTTAATGAAAAAGACAAACCTTTCTTAAAAGAGCTAATTCTATGGGCCTTGTCTGAGTTTAAAGTATTAAATAAAGAACGTTTTACAAAAGGGTTTCAATTCAATGATCCTTTAGCAAACTACATAAGGGGGATATAATTTCCTCTTAATTTTTTTTGAATAGAATAGCAAGAAGTAACTAAGAATAGTAACGCTTCATTTTTAGTATATTGAGAGAATCAAATCTACATATCTAAAAATGATAATAAAAGGCAACTATTTACCATACGTTTTACTTCTTGCTATTTGTTTTAGCTGCAAGCGTGAAAATATTACAATTGCGAAAAAGAATAGGGCACTTACGTCTTATGTAAACCCATTCATAGGAACTGGAGCTCACGGTCATACTTATCCAGGAGCTTCTATGCCTTTCGGCATGATGCAACTAAGTCCAGATACTCGTTTAGATGGTTGGGATGGTTGTTCTGGATATCATTATTCAGATAGTTATATCTACGGTTTTACACATACGCATTTAAGCGGAACGGGAGTTTCAGACTACGGTGACATTTTACTAATGCCAACAAATAAAGTTATTTTTAATAATGGAGCTGATGAAAAGGAAGGATACCGTTCTACGTTTTCACATGAAAAAGAAATTGCTAAACCAGGATACTATGAAGTTCACTTAGAAGATACAAATATCCAAGTAGCATTAACTGTGTCTAAAAGAAGTGGAATACACAAATATCAATTTCCTACTTCAAACAATCAAGTTATTCTTTTAGATTTAGAGCATCGTGATGAACTAATATCCGCAGGTATAAAAAAGATATCAGATAAATCTGTAGTAGGGTATAGGCATTCTAAGGCATGGGCAAGTAATCAAAAGTTATTTTATTGGATAGAATTCTCACATGCTATTAAAGAAATAAAATATAAAGCATCAAAAAAACTTCAAAAACCAACAAAAGTTGCTTTTACATTTAAGAATCCTAAAAATGACCCCGTTTATGTTAAAATCGGAATTTCTGCTGTAAGTGTCTCTGGTGCAGAAAAGAACATGAAAAAAGAGATCGGAAGTAAAACTTTCGATCAAGTTAAAAATGAAGCACAAAGTACATGGGAAAAACAGCTAGATAAGATTATTGTAGAAAGTGAAAATGAAGCGTATAAGACCAACTTCTACACAGCAATGTATCATGCAATGCTAGCGCCTAATATATATCAAGATGTTGATGGAAAGTATAGAGGTATGGATTCTAATATTCATGAAACTTCTGATTTTGAATATTACACTGTATTTTCTTTATGGGATACTTACAGGGCAACCCATCCTTTATATACAATTATAGAGAAAAAAAGAACCAATGATTTTATAAACACATTCTTAGCGAAATATGCAGAAGGAGGTATTATACCCATCTGGGATTTATCTGCTTCTTATACAGGTTGTATGATTGGTTATCATGCTGTTTCAGTTATAGCAGACGCCTATTTAAAAGGAATTCGTAATTACGATGCAGAGAAAGCTTTTAAGGCGATGAAACATTCTGCAACTCGAGATAAATTAGGACTCAAGAGTTATAAAACGCTTGGTTTTATTCCTGTAGAAGAAGAAAGCGAATCAGTTTCTAAAACGCTTGAGTATGCTTACGATGATTGGACTATTGCACAAATGGCTAAAAGTATGGGTAAGCAGAAGGAGTATGTAACATTTACTGAAAGAGCACAATCTTATAAAAATATATTTGATCCTAAGACACAATTCATGCGTGGACGATATAGAAACACGTGGTTTGCACCTTTTGATCCTTATGAAGTGAACTTTAATTATACTGAAGCAAATGCATGGCAATACAGCAATTATGTTCCGCAAGATATGTCTGGATATATAAATTTATTAGGAGGAAAGAAAATATTAGAACGAAACCTAGATACATTATTTTCAGCAAAAATGAATATCTCAGGAAGACACCAAAAAGACATTACAGGTTTAATAGGTCAGTACGCACATGGTAATGAGCCTAGTCATCATATGGCATACTTATATAACTTTGTAAATGTACCTCACAAAACTCAAGAAAAAGTACGCGAAATATTAACCAAACAATATTCAAATACTCCTGAAGGAATTTCTGGTAATGAAGATTGTGGACAGATGAGTGCATGGTATATCTTTAGCTCTTTAGGTTTTTATCCTGTTACTCCAGCCTCTAATCAATACATAATTGGAGCACCTCTAATGAAAAAGGCAACAATATATACTAAAAAAGGAAGAAGTTTTACTGTAGCTACTAAAAATTATAGTGCAGATAATAAATACATAGCAACAGTCTACTTAAACGGGAAAGAATTAGACAGAACATATATTACTCACAAAGAAATTATGTCTGGAGGTAGTTTAGAATTCTTAATGTCAAACAAACCCAGTAAGTGGGGGACAAAAGAAGGAGAAGAACCAATAACAGAAATTAAAGAACATTTAATTGTGCCAGCTCCATTTATAGCTAAAGGAAAAGTTACTTTTAAAAATGAAACCCAAGTATCATTGAGTAGTTCAGATGCTGAGTCAAAAATATATTACACCATTGATAAGGAGTTTATAGAATACAAAAATCCCATAATTATTGATAAAAAGTGCACATTAAAGACGTACGCTCAAAAAGGAAACAAAAAAAGCACCATTATTACAACCTCTTTTTTTAAAATAGATCCAAATACAACCATAACACTAAGTACAGAATACGCTAATCAGTACAATGCAGGAGGAAATAATGCTTTGATTGATGGAATACTTGGAACAAAAGATTTCAGAACAGGTACTTGGCAAGGATATTCTGACAAAGATGTAATTGCTTTGGTAGATTTAGGTAAGGAAAAATGGATTCAAAGCATTAGTGCTAATTTTTTACAAGATCAGCGTAGTTGGATTTTTCTTCCTACAGAAGTCATTTACCAAGTTTCTGAAGATGGAAAAAAGTTTAAAACGGTTATGAACTTTCCAATGGATACAAGTAAACCTTCCGAAGAAGTGAATATTAAAGAAGCAACAATACATTTAAAAGGAGAAAGTATTCGCTATGTAAAAGTAATAGCAAAAAAACTAGGAAAACTACCTAAATGGCACTTAGGGTACAAGCATGATGGGAGATCATGGATATTTATAGACGAAATAATGATAAAAAAATACAATGAAAAGAAGAAATTTCATAAGAAAAACTTCAATTTCTGGACTAGGTTTGGTAGTTGGTTCATCGATGATTGCATGTAATAGTGAACAAAATAAAAAACAAGTAAGTAAAGCGCCAATAGTAGAGGATGTTATAATTAAGCCTATCGTAATTGCAACATGGAATACACCAATAGCAGTTAATGAAGCTGCCAAGGTTTTAGAAAGTGGAGGAACTGCATTAGATGCAGTTGAAGCTGGATGTAGAATTGAAGAAGCTAACATTGATAACCAAACAGTAGGTATTGGGGCTTTACCGGATAGAGATGGCAACGTTACTCTTGATGCTTGTATTATGGATGATAAAGGAAATTATGGAGCAGTTTTATGTGTGGAGAATATAACCCACGTGGTTTCAGTAGCACGCAAAGTAATGGAGGAAACTCCCCATGCTATTTTAGTTGGGAAAGGGGCAGAAGAATTTGCAGTTTCAGAAGGATTTAAAAGAGAAAAGTTACTTTCTGAAAAGTCAAAAAAAGCTTGGGAGAATTGGAAAGGAACTTCTAAATATCAACCGATTATTAATATTGAGAATCACGATACAATAGGAATGTTGGCTGTAGATAAAAAGGGGAGTATTTCAGGAGCTTGTACAACAAGTGGTTTAGCTTATAAAATGAGAGGCAGAGTTGGGGACTCACCAGTAATAGGAGGAGGATTATTTATAGATAATGAAATAGGAGGAGCTGCGGCAACTGGACTAGGGGAAGAAGTGTTGAAAACTGTCGGTAGTTTCTTGGTTGTTGAATTAATGCGCCAAGGAAAAACACCTCAAGAGGCTTGTAAGGAAGCCATTAAAAGAATAGTAAGTAAACCTAATAGTGATTATAAAAATTTTCAAGTCGCTTACATAGCTGTAAATAAGAAAGGAGAGATAGGTGGGTATTCAATACATGAGTGGTTTAGCTATAACGTTTATCGAGAAGGGAAAACTAAAAATATTACATCAGATTATTATTTAAAAACATAAATCAATATATGTCAACAACAACTAGTAAATCGTATAAAAGTGCTTTTATTTTTCTAACTGTATTATTTTTTCTTTGGGGGTTTATAACAGTATTGGTCGATTCACTTGTGCCTCGTTTGAAAGATGTCTTTGAATTAACCTACGCAAAAACAGTGTTGGTTCAATTTGCTTTCTTTTTAGCCTTTTTTGTATTCTCGCTACCCGCAGGATACATCTTATCTAAAATAGGCTATAAAAAGGGGATCATTTTAGGATTAGTTACGATGGCTATTGGTTGTTTACTTTTTTACCCAGCTTCATCAAGCAGAATGTTTTCAGTTTTTTTAGTGGGTTATTTTACGTTAGCTGGAGGAATTACTATCTTACAAGTAGCTGCAAACCCTTATGTTGCTTTATTAGGCGATGAAGAAGGTGCATCTAGTAGATTAAATTTATCACAAGCTTTTAATTCACTTGGAACAACAATAGCACCAGTTGTGGGAGCTTTATTTTTACTAAGCGATACAGTGAAAACATCAGAGGAAATTAAAATGTTAAGTGCATTAGATAAAACAAACTACTATGTTTCTGAAGCGGCTACAGTACAAAAACCATTTTTATTAATAGCAGGTTTTATAGGGCTATTAGCTTTAGCGTTCTTTTTTATTAAACTACCTAAAGTAATAGAGGAAACTCCCACAGGAGGATACCTGAAATTACTAAAGAACAAATTAATGTTAATGGGTGCTCTTGGAATTTTTATGTACGTAGGTGCTGAGGTAGCTATAGGAAGTTTCTTAGTAAGTTATTTTATGGACATGGAATTAGCAGCATTGGTTTCAGCAAATGACACAATGATGGGAATAGCAAATACCATAGCAAAAGTATTTAATCAATCTTTTTCAGGTAAAGATCCAAAGTCATTATTAGGGATTTTTGTGATTTTTTATTGGGGAGGAGCCATGATTGGTCGTTTTATAGGAGCATATTTAACAAAAATATTATCACCAGGAAAAGTGCTAGCTATTTTTGCCTCTTTAGCTATTTTAATGATCGTTATTTCTATGGGAACTTCAGGTTTAATGGCTATGTGGTCGATTTTAGCTGTAGGACTTTTTAACTCAATAATGTTTCCAACAATTTTTACATTAAGCTTAGAAGGTTTGGGAGATTTAAAGGCACAAGCATCTGGTCTATTATGTATGGCAATAGTTGGGGGAGCCGTTATTCCATTCATTTTTGGGTCTTTAATAGATGAAGTAGGTTTTAAACTTGCTTTCGTATTAGTAATATTATGTTATGCATACATTTTATATTACGGAAGAAGTAAACAGTAAGTTAAAATAAGTTTTAAAATAGATTAAAAAAACACCTTTAAAGTTGATATACTTTAAAGGTGTTTTTGTTTTAAAGAATACCTTTACTTTAACTTAATGTTATAAATGTTGTTTAGGTAATAAATTTAAAATATATATATTTTTGAAGTAGTAAATTTATAATATCATGAAAAAAAGAGGTTTTTTTCTTATTATTTTATCTTTTATTGTTGGTTGTAATAGGTTTAATTCAAAAGAAAAAGTAAAGTATAAGACTAAAGAAGTGATTGAGTTACAAGAGAAAGCCAAAAAAAGTGTGATAGATTCTATTCCCTTCTTTGTAAAAAAAGCACAAAAAATTATTGAAAATGTACCTGCTTTACCTGATACATTGCGTATTGAAAATTCTTTTTTGAAAGGATATTATTTCAAGCAAGTAGAAGAAATAGATTCAGCTAGGTATTATTTCTATAATGTAATTAATTTAATAAAAAAACCAAATAATAGAACAAGGAATCGAATCTATTTCCAAAATGCTTGGGAAATGGAAGAAATGGAGAATAATTTAACAAATGCTATAAGTATTGCACAAAAATTTATTGAGATTTCAGATGAAGAAAAATATACAAATGACTTAGTTTATGCTTACAATTATTTAGAGAGAGCAAATTTAGATTTAGGTAATTATAAAGAATCATTACGTTATAACACTAAAGCTTTAAATACAGCAAAAAAATCATCAAATATTTATATGTACATGATTATAAGTAACTCTAAAGCATATACATATTATTATAATTTAAAGAAAAAGAAAGAAGCTTTTGAATTGTTGGATAGTTTAAAAACAATAGATTGTGGTTTAGATGCAAAAAGACAATTATATAGAACGTATGGGATTTTAAACTATGAAGAAGGAGATTTTAATAAAGCGATAGAATTTTATGAAACAGTTTTAAGACTCACAAAAAAAATAAGTAGACAAACAAAGACAAATGAATCTAAAGTTGATTATAATTATAACTTATTAGAATCGTATAATAACATTTCTGAAGCACATATTAAATTGAAAAATTATAATACGGCAGCAAAATATTTAGATTCAACAAAAAGTATAATAAATACTAATTCATACCAACCTTATGTAAATACATATTATCGCTTACGTTTTTTATTAAATTATAGAACTAAAGCTAATGAAGAAGATGTTTTAAGTGAATATAATGCGTTAATAGCGCTTAATAAGAAAAAACACCAAGAAAAAATAGAAGAAAAATTATATGCATTAACACTGGCTAATGAAAAAGAAAAGCAAGTTATATCAGAAAAAAATACTATCGAGGTAAGAAATATTAAATTAATAGCCCTGTTAGGCTTTTTAATTTTATTGATGATTATAGGATACCTGTTTTATAGACAAAGAAATTATAAGTTTCAAAAACAAGAAATTAAGATACATCAAAGATTATTAAGAGCACAAATGAATTCACATTTTACTTTTAATATGCTCTCATTAATACAAAACAAAATAGTAACAAATCAAGAATTAGCAGTAAACTATTTACTTAAATTTTCAAGATTACTAAGGTTAATTTTAAATAACTCATTATATAATTATGTTTTGTTGGAAGATGAATTAGAATTATTAAGAAAATATATAGATCTTCAATTGTTTAGGTTTCCTGATAAGTTTAATTATAAAATTGAATTGGAAAATTTCGAAGAAGATGAGTTATTATATATTCCACCAATGTTAATACAACCTTTTATAGAAAATAGTATTGAGCATGGTTTTTTAGGGATTGATAACGGTGGTGAAATATTGATTAGATTGAGATTACAGAGAAAATATATATATTGTGAAATAGAAGATAATGGAGCGGGTTT
This sequence comes from Tenacibaculum sp., assembly GCA_020629275.1. Lineage (GTDB taxonomy): Bacteria > Bacteroidota > Bacteroidia > Flavobacteriales > Flavobacteriaceae > Polaribacter. The sequence goes on from JAHDDQ010000104.1 coordinate 10,496, forward strand.
AAAAGATTCAAGTAACACATATAAAAAGTCAATTTCTACTAATTTAATTTTTAAATTTATCCATAAAATAACAAAACAAAAAGTTATACTTTTAGATAAAAAGAGTAGAGAAACTAAAGAATCAGGAGTAATCGTAAAATTTTTAATCCCTTATAAACTTTCAGAAAATGATTAAAGCAATTGTAGTAGATGATGAAGCTCATGTAAGAGAAAACATTAAATCTAAAATATCTATTTTCTTTAGTGGTGAAATAGATGTCGTAGGAGAAGCAGATAGTGTAAGTACAGCTATCAAAGTAATAGAAGACAGTAAACCAAATTTATTATTTTTAGATGTACATATAAAAGAAGGAACGAGTTTCGATGTTTTGTTTAAACTACTAAATAAAAATTTTGATATTATATTTATAACAGGATTTGATGAGCATGCTATAAAAGCAATAAAAATAGGAGCCCTAGATTATATTCTAAAACCTATAGATGAGTTAGAACTTAAAAAAGCTATAAATAAAGCAATTGCAAATTCAAGAAAAGAAAATGATATAGAAAAACTTGTTGAAATATCAAGAGAATATTTTCAAGGTGTAAAAAATAAACGCATTATTTTAAAAACATTAGAAAATGTCTACGTTGTGTATGAAAATGATATTTTATATTGTAAATCCGACGGAAATTATACTACAATTTACACACATCAAAAAGAAAAGATTGTAATATCTAAACCTATTAAAAAAATTATAGAACTTTTATCTAAAGATATCTTTGTACGTTGCCATCAATCATATATAGTTAATAAAAAATATGTGACTCGTTATAATAAACAAGGCGTATTAATAATGAATTCTGAAGATAAAATACCAGTTTCGAGTAGACGTAAAGAATATGTAATTGAAGAAATTTTTTAATAATGAATATGAAATTTGCAAAGAACTATATGAAATAATTGCTTACACATGTGAAGCTACTAGCATTTGTAAAATAGATTGTTTAGTATATTTAAGAAACAAAACTTAAATAATATGAAAGTCTTCTTAAGATTACTAATAATGTGCATTATTATTTTTTCATGTTCTAAGCAAGAGCTAATTGGTGAAAATCCTACAGATAATGAAACAACTTCATTAAATAAAGCTACTAATAATAGAGTAGCACTAGAAAAAGACATTCTAATACTAGAAAATAAGATGCAATGGGTTTCTTATTTAACAGCTCAAGTATTATTGAAGGATGAACCAGCTAGAAAAGAGTTTGTAAATTTATTATCCAATAGATCGCCAAAAGTTATAAAATTACAAGATATTTTAAGATTTGATTCTGAAAATAACTCATTTAGAGAAGCCTTTGAAGTTGAATTTAACTATTACCAAACTGAAGGAAACGATTGTGGAAGACCAGAGGGACGTCCAAAACCTAATACTCAAGGACTTAGGTCTGAAGTAACATATAGTGCATTCAATTCTTATATTTCGTCACTTTTGGAAGACGAATGTTTGGAGTTGTATATGCCTAATGGATTTAACTCAAATTTTGAAGCTATTTCATCTATTCCACCTACATCAATAACTACATCAGCCCATCCATTGGTTATCCCTTCTAAATTTAATAGAGGTTTTATACACAAGGGGAGGTGTCAAATAGAGAAAAGTATAGTTAGTTCGGTTACTATGGGAACTGTAATAATTGTAAGACCTTATAGATTAATTAATGGTTGTAGTTATAAGAAGTATTCAGGAATAAATTTTCAAGATTTTTAAATCTCCGTAAATCTTAGAAAAATACAGTAGAGCCTTTTGATTAGTTTCAGAAGGCTTTGTTAATTCTTACGATTATGAATTTATCCATTGCATTTACGAAATGGCTATTGTTTTTTGTTTTTATATACCTCAATTTTAGCATGTAATAATAATGAAGTCTCCTGAAATATGTCAGAAATATAACTTACAGCTTTAATAAGAAAAAGAAAGTAAGTCTTTAAATAATCACTAAAATTTTTAAACTGAAATATACTTATGAAAAATTTATTAAACCTAACAGGAATTAAACAATTAAACAAAGAAGCTCAACAAGCTATTAAAGGAGGTAATAATGTTATAAAAAAAAGATGTAATAGTAG
>JAHDDQ010000105.1:0-2435 GCA_020629275.1 Tenacibaculum sp.
TGACGCAAAATGGTTATAATTGGTTACTGAAAAATTACAACGATAGTACTGTAGAATTTTTAAATGGATCGAAAAGGTATAGTAATGAAAGAAATACAGAAATTTTCGATTTAATTGAGAAGGGTAGTGCTATAAGTAAAGGAGAATTATATAAGTTTTTTGAAAAAATTACGAGTTAATTATTAACAATTAACAATTTGGTCTAACTTTTGTTTATTTTTGAATAAAACACAATCTGTTAAAATGAAGAAATTAGTATTAGCATTATTTTTAGGTTTATCGTCTTTTGTAAGTAACGCTCAAGACATAGAAGGAATATTAACTTCTGGTAAATGGTTTGTTGAATCTATTCAGGAGAAAGGTGAAGAACCTGAACTATCTTCAAATAAAGAAGATGAGTGGTTGTCTTTCTCAAAAGATGGTAAGGTCGAAGAAAATCACTTCGGAGACTCAAAGACTCATTCTTGGAATTACGACAAGAATAAAAAAATGATAAAAATATCAGGGTCTGAAACTACCTTTCATAGAATTATTGAGATTTCAAACAACAAACTAATTGTAGAGTTAATTGAGGACTTAAAGGAAACAGATGACAATTTAATGATTACATACATTAAAAATTAATGAAGTAGTATATTTAACAATTTGTCTGTCCCCAATGAAGCAACGTCTTTAATAATAGTTAAATTATTTAAGGCGTTTTTTTCTACAACAGGTTTAGGATCTATAAAGTATATAGGTGTGTTTTTAGAAACAAAATTAACTAAACTTGCAGCAGGATATACTTGCATAGAAGTTCCTATAATTACCAATATATCAGCTTTCTCAGTTATTTGTATCGCTTTTTCCAGCATAGGAACATCTTCACCAAACCATACAATGTGGGGTCTTAGTTGGCTACCATCTTCTGCTAAATCACCCAAAAAGATATCTTTACTCCAATCACAAATCAAATGCTCGTCATTTGAGCTTCTAGCTTTTAATAATTCACCATGTAAATGAAGTACATTTAAACTTTTAGCACGTTCGTGTAAGTTGTCTACATTTTGAGTAATAATATGTACATCAAAATAAGTTTCCAGTTTTTTAAGATTATGGTGTGCTTTATTTGGTAAAACATCAAATAACTGACTTCTTCTTTTATTATAAAAATCTAATACTAAGTTTGGATTTTTAGCAAAACCTTGAGGAGATGCCACTTGCATAATATCATGACCTTCCCACAAACCGTTTACATCTCTAAAAGTATTAATACCACTTTCAGCACTTATTCCTGCACCTGTAAGCACAACTAATTTTTTCATATCATTAAAAATAATAATTTTATATGTTTGTTCCATGATAAACGAAGAATTATTAACTTATTTAGAAGAATACGTAACAGAAGAAAGAAAAAAAAAGTTTCATACGGTTTTAAATCAACGAACTAAACATTTTACTGTTGTTTTAGAGAATATTTTTCAAGCACATAACGCAAGTGCTGTAGTTAGAAGTTGTGATGTTTTCGGAATACAAGATATATATACGATTGAAAATACCAATACAAATAAAGTTTCTAGGAGAATAGCAAAAGGAAGCCAAAAATGGTTGAATTTACATCGTTTTAAATCTGGTACGGAAAATACAGAAGACTGCTTAACTTCTTTAAAAAATAAGGGATATCAAATTATAGTTACAACACCACATAATAATTCGTGTACGTTACATGATTTTGATATAACACAGAAGTCGGCTTTTGTTTTTGGAGTTGAAGGGGAAGGGGTTTCAGATTACGTGATGGATAATGCTGACGGTTATTTGAAGATACCCATGGTAGGCTTTACAGAAAGTTTGAATATTTCTGTTGCAGCTGCAATAATTCTTCAAGATGTAACAGGTAGGCTAAGAGCGTCAGAAGTATCATGGGAATTACCGGAAAAAGAGAAAAAAGAAATTTATATTTCTTGGATAGAGAAATCAATAAAAAATATAGATAAGCTTAAAAAAGCATTTCTTGAAGGATAAAACTCTTATTTTTACAGTATATAATTATTAAAAAATATTACATGAAAAAAATAGCGATAGCCTTAACATTAGCAATAACCTCATTAGGCTTTTCACAGGAAAAAGTAAAATTACGATTGAATTATAAAAAAGGAGATCGTTATGAGACTAAAATGAAAATGAACCAAGACATGGGAGTTATGGTTATGGATATGGATCTAACGATAACAATGAAGGTTAATAATGTAAAAGAAGAAGGTTACGACACAGAGAATAATTTTACTTACGTATCATCTGTTATAAATCAACAAGGCGTAGAGAAAGTAAATTATAACTCTAATATGAAAGAGGAAGAATTAAGCGCTGAAGCTAAAGAATTTAGAGAAAAAACAAAATCATTATTAGAGACGACCATGTTTATAACTGTTTCTAAAATAGGGGAAAGTAAATTG
>JAHDDQ010000105.1:2445-12577 GCA_020629275.1 Tenacibaculum sp.
ACAGAACCTGTAGTAACTAGTATGGATCAAGTATCTAACCAAATGAATACTACTGTTTATCCTAAGGAAGCCGTTTCTGTAGGATCTTCTTGGACGAGTACTCAAGATTCTCAAGGTATGAAAATGAACTTAACTTATACGGTAAAAGAAATAACCAAAGAGAAAGTTCTTGCAACCATTAATGGAAAAATGGACATACTTCCTGATGCAAAAATTGTTGGAGATATAGAAATTGATAGAGCTACAGGAGTTCCAGTTAGAACCTCTATAAATATCAATGTAAGCTCAATGGGAATGAATTTGAAAAATAAAACAGAAGCTACGGTAAGAAAGTTATAGAACCATGTTATAAAAAAGTATTTAAAAAAAGCTAAAGTATGTACAACATACTTTAGCTTTTTTTATTGTAAATATTGAGTAAAGCTTCGTCTAGATTTGAAAACTCAAATTTATATTTAGTAGTAGTTTTTTGGGAACTAATCCTACTTCCTTTAAGTATAATAACTGCCATTTCTCCCAATATTATTTTTAACATAAACTCAGGTACATTAAAAGGCATTACAGGCTTTTTCAATGTTTTACCAAGTTTTTTTGTAAAGTTAAGGTTTGTTTGATGTTCAGGTGCAACTGCATTATAAATACCTTTAAAATTACTATCTTCAATAGCTTTTAGATACAGTCCACATAAATCGTTTATGTGAATCCAAGGCACATATTGTTTTCCAGTACCCAAAGCAGATAAAAATAGAGGAGTATTCATTTTTTCTAAAGCACCACCTTTTGCACTAAGTACAACTCCAGTTCTAAGACAAGTAACAGGAATATCTATTTGTTCAAATTGATCAGCAGCATTTTCCCATTTGATACATATTTTAGAAATAAAATCGTTCTCTGGTGCATCTTTTTCTGTAAAAATATGATCAGAATTTATCGCTCCATAAAATCCAATTCCAGATGCAGATATAAACCCTTTCAATTTAATATTTAATTTCTTTACGTATGAGTATAATAAATCTGCAGATAAAACTCGACTGTCTATAAGCTCTTTCTTTCTGATAGCTGTCCATCTACTATCTGCAATACCAGCTCCAGCTAAATGTATAATATAATCTACACCAATAAAAGCTTTCTCATCTATGAACTTTTTATGAATGTCCCATTTGAAATGATTATCATTTTTTGGAGATCTAGTTAAAATAACAACTTCATGATCGTTTTCATTAAATAATTTTTGAAGATGTGTACCAATTAAACCTGTACCACCTGTTAATAGAATTTTTGCCATAGTATAAAAATAGAAAATCCGCAATGAAATAACATTACGGATTTTAAAAAATAATCAATTTAGAACAACTTTATTTTATATCCTTCAGTGTGTTCGTTATTAATACTTTTATTTGATTCTTGTGAGCTTTTGTAGCTATATTTCCTGTATTATTACTCACCCATGTCTTAATATTTTTCAAATTATACATTGCCATAGCTTTGGCTGCATTATTGTAACGAGATTTACTTTTACTATGAATAACGCTTAATAACATTTTGGTATATTCTGTCTGTAAATTTTGACGGAATGAATTTACGGAACCATATATATCGTTCTTAAAAATTGCATTATTTAAATCTGTCATAAATTCAGATAATTTATATGTATTACCATACAATTCAGAGTCTGAAATTCTTTGTAACGTATTATAATGTAGTAAGTGACGAAGTACAGTAGTTTGCTGTCTTAAAATTTGAGCATGAATTTTTGGATCTTCGGGTCCTCTAAAGAAATTATAACCACGTCTTTGGCTAGCTAGATAGCTGTATAATTCCTTCGGAGCTTTGAAAGCGTTTGGAGCAAAAATATATGTTTTAAGAGCGTTCATTGCTCTTTTTTGATCTGCATAACTTACAGGCACATAGGGTTTAGAAGCTCCAGGTTGACCATACATAGCTCTATCTACATAAACACCCCCAATGAATCTAGAAATAACATCTCCAGCTCTAGCAGACTGCCTATTTAAAATATAATACGCATTTTTTAGCTCTTGATATGACTCACCAGTTCTTGATAGATTAGATTTTAACTTTCTAATCATATTATTAACTAATTTAATTCTATTAACGGAATATGTAATTTGATCATTAGATAAATCGCCAGTCATCACTCGTGGATCTATAGCTTTACCAGGAGAACGCATATCATCAGCATCATTACCAAAAATTAATTCAGGTTTTGTAGATTGTGCTAATAATGTTTTCATTTCGGAAGTACTTGTAAAAGGTGTATATCCAAATTGAATAGCCCATATATCATAAGGTCCAACAGAAGTATCGTAATATTGCCCTTGTTTAGTTCGATCAAGTGTAAGATTAATTGCCGCATAGTCCATAACTGAACCAGTTAAACATTTACCTTTTATAAAATTTGGATTAGCTAATTGTTCAGGAGAAAATAGTTGACTAGCTTTCATATTATGGTTTAAGCCAAGTGTATGTCCTACCTCGTGCATAATCAGTGCAGTCATAGCCTCTTTTTTCATTCCTTCCATTTGTAAATCTGTTGCATTAGATGCTGCTAATACCGTTTTTCCAAATAGTGTATTTTCATGCATTAAATGTCCAGCTGAGCAAAACATATGATTATTTTTATTACCATACATGTATTGCACAGCTTCTTCTTCAGAAGTTGTGTTAGCCACTGCATTTACAATTCTATCTAAACGGACTCTGTTTGTAAAGTGCACGTATTCTAACATGATATCAGCACCTAAAATTTCACCAGTCCTTGGATTTACGAAACTTGGTCCGTAGCCACCAAATGGTGGATTCGGAGACGACGTCCAGCGTAAAACATTGTAACGAATATCACCAGCGTCCCAATCTGCATTTTCTGGTTGTACTTTAACAACCATGGCATTTCTAAAACCTGCTTTTTCAAAAGCAATATTCCAAGCTAAAACTCCTTCTTTTATAGTTTCTCTCCATGCGATAGGAGTAGAATTTTCAATCCACCAAGTTATAGGAGTTACGGGCTCAGAGATGGTTGCACTAGGATCTTTTTTTACTAATCTCCATCGATGTACAAAATCTCTATAATTTAAAGTTTCAGTACTAGTCATATCATTTACTTGCGTGGTGAAATAACCCACTCGAGGGTCATCGAAACGAGGATTATATCCTTCTTTTGGCATGTTCATGAATGTATGAAAAACTTTTATAGAGATATATCTTCCATCTTGGATAGCTTCAGAACCACCATTTAATACTGACGGATTGTTATATACGTATTCTGTTTTAATATTGGTGTTTTCTGGATAATTTTTAATTGTATTTATTTTCGATTTATTTTTATCAAAACGACCTAATTTAAATGCAAATGGAGAACGACCAGGAAAACTAGGTTGCTTTATCCTAGTTAAGGCCTCAGAGAGAAATAGACCATTTGCGTCTATTAAGTATTCCCCATTCTTGTCATTAGAAGCCAGTACTTTAGCGCTAGCAATAATAGCGTCGCTTGTATTGGCAGCGGCAGATTTAGAAATAGCATTATTTTGATCGAAGTAAAAAGAAGTATTAGGAGCAACAAATTCTATCTTATTAAAATGCTTTTTTATATGAAAAATACTAGAGCCTCTATAAGAGCCTCTAAATGCACCAGCTTCAGTTACCCCATCAGCTATTTGTGAGAAATAAATGTAATCTTTATTAAGTTGCTCTTTTTTTACTAAAAGTTTGGTATTACCAGTAACAGAATCTCTGAAAATAGTAAATAAACCATCTATTTTTTTACTCTTCTTTGTAAGATCAGCAATAGTTTTTTTAGGTTTCTTCTTTTTAGACTTTTCAGTCTTAGCTTTTTCTTGCTTATCTTTTTTATTTTTTCTTCTTTGTGCGTTTATATCATTTACATTGATAAGAGTAAGCGCCAAGAAAATTAAGAGTACTAACCTTGGTCGTTTTGTAAACATGGTAAAAATTATTTAAAAAAATTTGATTAATAGATATGTGAAGATATTATTAATAAATAGTAGTGGTTGTTAATAATATTATAAATAATTTTCAGTCATCGTTGTTTTTTATTCATTTCGCAAAGTCTAATTATTTCTGTAATTCTTTTTATACGAGTAGTTTCTCTTTTAGCACTGTGTAGCCAGTGTAAGTAATTTTTTTGATATGAAGGTGAAAAATTACAGTAGTTGAAATACGCTTCTTTATATTCATCAAATGCCTTTTTCAGATCTTCTGCGATTACTAGATTTTCTACATCATCTAAATCTGACCAAGCTCCGTTTTCTTTCGCTAATTTTATATGTTCATATCCAGATTCTTGCATTAAACCTTTCTTTGTAAGTTCTTCAACGTGCTTTTTGTTTAATTTACTCCAAGGACTCTTAGGTTTACGTTTGGAAAAATATTGTTGTCTTTTACCATTACCTAAACTTTTTACTGTAGAATCAATCCACCCGAAACACAAAGCAACTTTAACAGCTTCTTCCCATGTCATAGAAGGCATTCCTGTATCTTTTCTGTAAAATATCAAATATACATTTTGATACGTTTCATGATGTTGCATTAACCAATCGTACCAGTCTACATCTCGTTCAAAATATAATTGTTCGTTGTTTGTTATGGGCATATTTTCATTTATCGTATAATTTTTGAAGGAAAACTAACAATGCTTTCATGTCCATTTTCTCCAACAGCACTAACACCAAAAAAATAATTATCTAAAACAATTCCGTTGAGTGTAAATTCGGTTACATTTTCAACATATTTATAGTTATCCCAAGTTGGTGATGTAGTATCTCTCCAATAAATTTTATATCCTTTAGCACCTATTACCTTATCCCAAGAAAATTTAGCAGATGCTTGTACAATTCCACCAATTCCAACGTTTTTAGGAGCACTAGGAGCTGCAGCAATACTAGCTAAGTTAATAGCATTAACCGCTGTAAGTTTTTTTGCATAATCAAAATTTACGAATTTTAGTTTGTCTCCATATTCAATTCCATTTTCAATTCTAATATCTTGATGTTGTTGTGTATAATTCTCATGAGCTTCCATTATTCGTATTCCAGCAAAACCAGCGTCATTAAAAGGACGATGATGTCCACCACGGCCAAAACGATCTAAACGATAAATCATTTTTGGATTCATTTCTGGCATATACGTTTTTGTAGTTTTATAAATATACCTTGCCAGTTGTCTTGAAATTCCATCAACTTCTCCACCGTAAAAACGACGAGCTTTGCGTTGTCTTTCCGTTTCTGTAGGAGGTGTAGGCTCAGAAAAAATTCTAAACGTTCTATTATCAATCACCCCATCTACACCTTTAATATTTCCAATCATATCGTTATTCATTACTCCAACTATATTCCATCCTTTTTGTTTGGCATAATTTGCCAAACCTTTACCACCAAATAACCCTTGTTCTTCACCAGATAATCCAACATATATTATGCTATTTTCAAAAGAATATTTACTAAGTACTCTTGCAGCTTCTATAGCTCCTGCCATTCCAGTGGCGTTATCATTTGCGCCAGGCGCATCATCGGTATAATTGTTAGGATCAGTAATTCGAGAATCGATGTCTCCACTCATTACAATGTAGTTGTTAGGATTTCTAGTTCCTTTTTGAATGGCCACGACATTTACAACCCATACGTCTTTAGTAATCCTTTTATTAGTTCCTTTTTTTACTAAATCTTTTTGATAAAATACATCTAAACATCCGTTACAATCTTTAGAAATAGTTTCAAATTCTTTTTTGATCCATCTTCTTGCAGCTCCAATTCCTCTAGTTTCAGACAAAGTATCACTTAATGTATGTCGTGTTCCGAAGTTAACCAATGTTGTAATGTCAGATTTTATTCTGTCAGAAGATATATTATTGATAATATCATATATTTTAGTATCTGTTTGGGCATTGCTTAGTTGAAAAGTAATTAAGCAGAGTAAAAGTGATTGTAATAATTTCATGTGGATATATTTGGTTTAATTTTTCCTTATTGTTGATTTTGTCAAGAGCTATTTCTTGTAATACCAAAAGGGTATTAATGCATTATTAACTACTATAGTATCTTTCTTCTTTATGTATTTTCTTTTTAATTTTAACATATGTCTACCTTCTGTGAGCTTTTTAGTTGACAAGTAGGTTTCAAAGCCCGTCTGATTTTTAATATTTGTACTAATCATGAAATCGGACTTGTAGGTTGTACTATCTATATGTATCTCATAGATGTAGTTAAAAGTTTCAATATATTTTCTTGCTAAACTATCTCTTTTTCTACTAGGAGTGTTTTTATTTGAATTAGAAAATTTTAATCCCGTTTTGAATCCTCTTTTATCATTTTCCGGTTTTAAGGATGGATTAAAATCATAAATTCGTTCTTCAACATTTTTATTAAATACTTTGAAGAGTTTGATGTATGGACCAGTAATTACTTTAGATTGTATGCTTGCATTACTAATAAAATCATTTTCTTCGATTAATAAATCATCATATTCCTTCTTATCGAGATAAACGTATGAAGTTAAACCTTTGTTATCAATATAGTTTGAATTTTGGTGTTTAATAGAGTTAAATATGATAATTATCAAGTATGCTGGAACTAAAAATAAGCTTATCTTTTTTGTGAATTTATTGTCTAAAAAATTATAAACTAGAGGTCTGTATAAAAAAGATAGTGTTAGAAAGCTAAACAACCAATAGAACGGAAAATAAACTTTAGACAACCACTTTTTCTTTTTTAGATATCCTTGTGTTATAAAGTCCAAGAAAACAAAAAGAGAACCAATGCTTATTATAACGATTAAAGTAACACCAACAATCGTTCTTGGGGTTTCTGCTAAATTGTCATTAGAGATAATATAATTAGCTATAAGAATGAATAAAACTATAATAATAGTTATTGAAATGACGTAAAAAATTAGAAGAAAAGAAATCGCAAATAAAACACTACAATAATTCTCTAACCTTCCAACATATCTATCAAAAGAGACTATTTTATTTTTAAGATAATTAGTAAATCTATTTTGATAGTTCAGTTCTTCAAAATCAATATCACCAGAAACGTAACGAAGGCCTAATGCACCAATCCATAAACCGCGTAAAATTACATGAATCAGAAGGTTAAATATAAGTATATAGCATGCAACTAAAGCTACAATACCAATTATAAAAGTATATATTTGATTATCATTCTTAGCTATATGTAACGATAAATCGATTCGTGGTAAAGCTGTAAATAAACCAAAAATAGCAAATCCTGAAATAATAAGTTCTAACTGCCAACTTTCTTGTTGTAACCTATCTAGAAGTTCTTGAAACTTCTTATTTTTATAGTCATTACTCATGAAAAATATTTCACTAAAAATACTGAGTTTTTTTAATATAAAGAAACCATACTATAGTTTAGTATGGTTTCTTAGTATTGATTTTAGGATATCTTATTTTTAGTCGTCGTCTATTTTTTTAGTTAAATTAAATCCTATAAAAAGACCTAAACCGCCCATAAAAAAGATCATTGCTGGATAAATTCCTTCTTCATCTAATTCTGTGTAGGTGTTTAATAATAAAGCAAAAAATACACCTAGTCCTATACCCATTAAGAGTAATGATAAATTTAAAACAATTACTCTACCTGTTAACGTAGAACGTTTTTTTCGTTCTCCGGCCATAAAAATTTTAGCGTCTACACCTTTTTCGATTAAAGCCAAACGTTCTTTATTTCTCGTAGAATAGAATAAATAGAAAATTCCAAAAATTACAGCGAATAAGAACATAAATACAATTGCTACTTCCATATAAATACTTTTAAATGTTATGTTTACTATTTGTTTGTCAGTATGACATAGGATTCTTGAAAAAGGTTACAAATTATTTCCTTTTTAGAAAAAAAAATGAATAGTATTGTTTGTAAAAAATAAAATCTACTTTTTTGTAACCTTTTTTAATATGAAGAAGTCAAAGTTTAAATGACTATCATTAACGACCAAACATATATTAAAAAAACGCTCGACGGAGATACAAATGCTTTTGCTTTCTTAATTGAGAGGTACAAAGACATGATTTTTAGTTTAGCATTAAAAATGTTGAAGAATAGGGAAGAGGCTGAAGAAATTTCTCAAGACACTTTTATAAAAGCATATAAAAATTTGAGTAAATTTAAAGGAGAATCTAAATTTTCTACATGGATTTATAAAATAGCATATAGAAGCTGTTTAGATAGTTTAAAAAAGCAAAAAGAAAAGTACCACACAGACCCTATAGATGAGATAACTATTAACAAAATAAAAGGGACAACAAGTATTTTAGAAAATATAGAACGTAAAGAAAGAGCCTTAATAATCGAGAAATGTCTTGATAAATTACCGCAAGATGAACGTTCAATACTTTGGTTTTTTTATTTTGAAGAATTAAGTTTGAAGGAAATTGTAGAAATTACTAGTTTTTCGCAAGCGAATGTAAAAGTTAAATTGCATAGAGCTAGAAAGCACTTGCTAAGCATAGTGCAGAAAAATGTAGAACCTGAATTAATTAATCATTATGGAAGAAAATAAACATGTAGAAGAGCTTAATAGTTTTTCAGAAAAATATATTAAGGAAATTACACCAGCATCACCGTCTAAAGATTTTACGAATACAATTATGAATGCTATTCTAGAGGAAAAAACTGCTGAGATATATAAACCAGAAACATTAATATCTAAAAAAGTTTGGTTGCTTTTATCATGCATCACTATTTTAAGTGTCTTCTATGTAGCCAGAGGTAAAGCATTATTAAATATTTCTCTACCAAAACTTACTTTTGATAGCATACCAAGATTACAAATACCAAATTTATTCGATGGAATAGTTGTAACCAATACAATGTTATATGCTTGTTTTTTCTTAACATTATTGGTGTTTGTTCAAATTTATTTTTTAAAAAGTCAGTTTGAGAAGAACCTTTAATTATAATTACCTTAAAAAGCGAACGCTACTAATTTTTCCATTCGTTATTTCATAAATAGCAACTGCCTTAAATGTACCTCCATTAGCCGTAACTAATTCCTCATCAATAACAACGTTACCTTTTACAATCCTTTTGGTTATAGCACAATGTAAGTCTGTAGTTTTCTTAAAAAAAGAAGAGTAACGTTTACGCATTTCTTCTATTCCGGTATAATTTAATTGATCTGGGAATGTATAAATTTTTACATCTTTAGCGTATGGTTTTAAAAAAGCCTCGATATCTCTTTTATTGTAACCTTCCAGTTGTTCTTGGGCTAAAATTCTGGGTGAAGTTTCTGCAACTAAAGCGATCTTTGTTCCTTCTTTGTTTACCATAATTCTTGAAATATTATTAATATTTTCATCATTAAACATATGAAAAAGACCAATCCCTTTTTCTTTGCTATTAGGAATGTACTGTAATATCATATTTTGAGATGAAAATAATAATGTTCCATTAGGCAACCAGCAAACATCTTGATTTTTTCCAATACCTACAATTTTTTTGGTAACCTTTGTTTCTGGATTAAGAGACCAAAGCTCCCATCTGTCTTTATATTTTTTAGTAAAACTGATTAGTTTAGTATTAGGTATTTTGTGAAGAGAGCGACCAACTTCTTTATCAATAATGATATTACTTTTTGCTTTTAAATCACTGATGTGTAGTTGTAATGTGTCATTAACAATTACCGATGAAATTAAAGTGTTTTCATCATACCATACGGGATAAGCAACTACAAGACTTTTAATAAGTTCTGTGCTTTTTCCAGTTAAAAAATCATATTTATAAAAACGTTGCTTTCCATCATTATCTAATCTAACTGCAGAAATATCCTTTGAATTAGGAATACGTTGTGGAGAATATTCACCACCATTAGGTGTGGTATTTATGTATTTGATGCTTTTGTCATTGAAAGTGTATGTGGCAATATCTGTTTGTCCATCTCTACTTGATGCAAATATTAATGTGTTGTTATCGTAAAAATAGGGTTGACTATCATATCCTTTGTTATTTGATATATTCTTACCATTAACTAATGAGTCTTGATTATTCTTATTTTTCACTATATCAAACAAATGAACTTCAGTATTCGTTTGACTGAAAGAAAAAATGGGAAGTATAAATAGAAATAACTTTTTCATTAA
>JAHDDQ010000106.1 GCA_020629275.1 Tenacibaculum sp.
TAAACCACTAGAGGTAAAATCGATTACTGGGTAAGAAATACTATTAAGGTTCATTTTCGAAAACTCAGAAATATGTCTGTCACCAGATAAAAAGATAATATTATTTGCTTTCGAAGTTTGTATTAATTCTAATAATTTGTTTGTTTCGGTAGGAAAATTAGCCCATTTTTCAAATCTATGTTCACTAGAAAGTACTTGAATGCTGCTTACAACGATGTTGAAGTCGGCTTTAGATTGTGAAAGTTCTTCAGTAAACCATTCCCATTGTGTTTTTCCCAACATAGTTTCATTCTCATAAGTATTGGGAATATACTTTTTTGTCCCATTAGGAACTCTAGTTAATTTACTTCTGTGGTATCTTGTATCTAAAACAATTATTTTTATAGCACCTTTTTTTGTGTTGAAAGTGGTTGCATGGTAAACTCCTTCCCTCTTTCTTCTTTTGTGTAGTTTGTCAACATTTAGAAAGTCGAGGAATAATTGTTGGCTTTCTTTTTTCATTTTATATTCTTCACCAGCATCATTTTTCCCATAATCATGATCGTCCCAAGTTCCTAAAACAGGCATATTTTGGATGATTTTAGAATAACCTTTTTGTTGGGATTGAAGTTCATATATTCTTTTCATCTTTTTCATGTCATTCGTGTCTGCATAAATATTGTCTCCTCCCCAAATCCAAACATCAGGATCGATTTTTAATACATCATCCCATAATAGATTCTCAGAAGAGGCTTTATTACATGAGCCAAAGGCAATGGTAAATGTGTTTTGACTAGGTAATTTGAGTAAAGAAATTAGTAACAATAAAAAGAGATAATTTTTGTTCATTATATAATTATTTAAAAGTTTACAAGGTAACAAAACTCATATTATTAAATATTTAAAAGAATATTAAATTGTATATTCGCCACCTATGGTTTTAAAAAGAATAGAAGAGCTTTCAGAGTATTTAAAAGAGCCAAGAAATATAGTAGTTATAGGTCATAGAAACCCAGATGGAGACGCTATGGGGTCTACGCTTGGTTTAAAACATTACTTAGATAAAAAGGGACATGAAACTCAGGTTTTGATGCCTAATGAATACCCTGATTTTTTACATTGGTTACCAGGTTCAGAATCTGTGTATCGTTATGATCGTCAAAACAATCAATCTGTAAAAGCATTATCAAAGTCTGATATCGTTTTCTTATTAGATTTTAATGCACTTCACAGGGTAGGCGATGATATGAAAAATGCACTAGAAAAGTATGAAAACGACTTTGCATTAATCGATCATCACCAACAGCCAGATGAGTTTACATATATGTATTCCGATACATCAATGTCTTCAACATGTCAAATGGTTTATAATTTCATCGATATGATGGGAGACACAAGTTTAATTGATCAGGATATCGCTACTTGTTTGTATACTGGAATTATGACAGATACTGGTTCTTTTCGTTTTCGATCTACCACAAGTAAGACACATAATATTATAGCTGAATTAATAGACAAAGGTGCTGAGAATGATAAAATTCACAGTAAGGTTTATGATGCTAATTCATATAGTAGGTTGATGTTGTTAGGTCAGTGTTTAAGTAATCTTAAAGTACTCCCAGAGTATAAGACAGCATATATTGTTCTTACGCAAGAAGAAAAAGATAAGTTTAATTACGAAAAAGGTGATACGGAAGGTGTTGTTAATTATGCGTTATCACTAAAAGGAATAGTGTTTGCGGCTATTTTTATAGAAGACGTTGAACAAAAGTTGATAAAAATATCATTCAGATCTAAAGGTAAATTTTCAGTAAATACTTTTGCGAGAAATTATTTTGAAGGAGGAGGGCATGATAACGCGGCAGGTGGACGTTCAACAATTCCTGTTAAAGAAACAATTACTAAATTTACAGCGTTATTACCAAAATATAAGAACGAATTACAAACTTCATATGAAGCGTAAACTATATGTATATATAATTCCATTTTTGTGCTTAGCTTGTAGCGAAATAGAAGCAAGAAGGCCTAAGCAACATTCTACAACTAGTTTTTATAAAGAGGTAATTGAAGAGAATAAAAAACTAAATAAAGTAGAACAAAAAAAGATAGAATTGTTACTGGCAAAAGATACATTAACAAATTACTTAGTCTCATCTAGCGGGTTTTGGTATGCTTATCAAAGTAAAGACACGCTCAATACAAGGTATCCCAAAAAAGGAGATGTTGTAAACATAAGTTATAATATATCAGATGTACAGGGTAATTTAATTTATGAAGAAATAACCAGAGATTATACCATAGATAAAGAAGATCTTATACCAGCTTTACAAGAAGGAATAAAGTTGATGAAAAAGGGAGAAACTATTACATTTGTAATTCCATCGTATAGAGCTTATGGAGTAGTAGGAGACGGAAATAAGATTGGAATAAATAAAACGTTAAAGAGTACATTAACATTAATCGATATTAAAAACTAAAGAATGAAATTAAACAAGTTTATAGCTATTACAGCTTTAGGGTTGACAGCAGTATCATGTAACAACAATCAGTTAAAAACAAAGAAGAGTCTTGAAACTAGTATAGATTCAGTAAGCTATGCGCTAGGTTTAAATACTGGAGTTCGTATGCAGGCAGATGCTAACGCAAAAGAATTAGATGCTGATTTATATCTTCAAGGATTTGTTAATGGAACAGATTCAACAAATTTATTAATTGAGGTTAAAGATGCCGAAGCGATCATCAGACAATATTTCCAAAAGAAGCAAATGGAGCAGATGAAGCAAAGAGAGGAAGAAATGAAGAAAAAAGCTGAAGTTGATCATGCAGATTACAAAAAAGAAAATGAAGCATTTCTTGCAGCCAATAAAAATAAAGATGGTGTAAAAACTACACCTAGCGGATTGCAATACATGGTTATTAAAGAAGGGGAAGGAGATACACCAGGAGCAACTGATAAAGTAAAGGTTCATTACCACGGAACGTTAATCGACGGTACTGTTTTTGATAGTTCTGTGGACAAAGGAGTTCCTTCTGAATTTGGTGTTAATCAAGTAATCAAAGGTTGGACAGAAGGTTTACAATTAATGAAGACAGGGGCAAAGTATAAGTTTTTTATACCTCAAGAATTAGCTTACGGATACCAACAAAGAGGTCCGATTCTTAAGCCATTTTCAACGTTAGTTTTTGAAGTGGATTTAATAGACATAATAAAACCAGAGCAGCCTAAAGCTGAACAAGGTAAGTAATGATATACAAATCAAAATTAAAACACCATTTATGGTGTTTTAATTTTTAAAGTAATAACGAAATGAAATCGATAAAATTTTTAATACCAATATTAGCGATTATAGTTTCTTGTAAATCTGTAAAATATCCAGATTTATCAGATGGTATTTATGCCGATATTCAAACGAATAAAGGAGATATCTTAGTGAAACTTCACGCGGATGATGTACCAATGACAGTTGCTAACTTTGTTTCTTTGGCAGAAGGAAATAATCCTAAGGTTTCTGAAGAATATAAAGGTAAAAGATACTACGATGGAATAGCATTTCATAGAGTTATCCAAAACTT
The DNA here is from genome assembly GCA_020629275.1 of Tenacibaculum sp. Lineage (GTDB taxonomy): Bacteria > Bacteroidota > Bacteroidia > Flavobacteriales > Flavobacteriaceae > Polaribacter. Next base: position 3,553 of record JAHDDQ010000106.1, read on the forward strand.
TATGATTCAAGGAGGAGACCCAACTGGATCAGGAAGAGGTAATGCAGGATATCGATTTGATGATGAATTTCCGTTAAATGAAAAAGGTAAGCTATTGTATAGTCATGATTCGGAAGGAATATTATCAATGGCAAATTCTGGAAAAGCAACCAATTCAGCACAGTTTTTCATAACACATAAAGCCACACCATGGTTAAATGGAAAACATTCTGTATTTGGAAAAGTAGCCAAAGGTCAATCGATCGTTGATACAATAGTAAAAAATGATTTAATCAATCGGGTAGATATCATCCGTGTAGGAAAAACAGCAAAAAAATTCAATGCTCCTGAGGTTTTTTTAACAGAGATTGCTAATGCAGACGCTAGGGAAGAAGAGCGAAAACGAAAAATAAAAATAGCAAAAGAAAACTATAAGAAAAATTTAGGATATTACGATTCTAAGGTTACAGATTCAGGATTGAAAATCTTGAAACTGAAAGAAGGAAATGGAAAGGAAGTGAATCCAAATTTACCAACAACAGTTCATTATTTAGTTACTGATGATTTAGGGAATAAAATAGATTCATCTTTAGATAAAAATAAACCATTCACATTTACAGTTAATAAAGTAGCCTTAATAGCTGGATGGAAAGAAGGTGTTAAAACAATGCGAGAAGGTGACAAAGTAAGATTATTTATACCTAGTTATCTTGGTTATGGTCAAGTAGGACGACTACCGCTGATTAAACCGAATACAGATTTAATTTTTGAAATTGAAGTTTTAGAAGTTGGAAAAGCTGGAGAATAGTTTTTTAGATACAATAATAGCTAGCGATAAAAAATTGTTAATTTACCTTAATAATTTAGGTAACGAACAATGGGATGCTACATGGTTATTTATAACAAATCAGTTCAATTGGGTTCCATTGTTCTTGTTTGTGTTAATTTTACTAGGAAAAGCTTTTGGGGTTAAGAAAACCTTGTTTTCTTTGTTGTTTATAGCGTTGATAGTCGCTTTTTCAGATCAGTTTACAAACTTTATAAAAAATTCAGTAGGTAGAACTCGACCGTGTAATACTTTTGAATTACAAGAGTATTTGCGTGTATTTGTATACAAGCCTAGAGGAAAGAGTTTTTGGTCAGGGCACGCTTCTTTATCAACAACTTTTGTAACGTTTATTATTCTACTTTTAAGAAAGTATTATAAGTTTATATATCTATTAGTATTATTTCCTTTAACATTTGGTTATAGTAGAATTTACTTGGGAGTTCATTATCCGTTGGATGTTTTCTCAGGATACCTTTCTGGAATCATTTTAGGAACATGCTTCTATAAAGTTCATAAATACTTAACAAAAAGAATATTTGATAAAACAGTAATTTCCTAATTACTGTTTTATTTTTTCGATATCACTCAGACGTATTGGTTTAGTCTCATTACCAAGCTTTCCTATTATTTGTAGCTTTTTTGGTTGAAAATCTTGGTCAAATTTAGGAATGTGAACATGTATTGCATCGTTGTTTAGCTGAGCTTCATATATTCTAACTTCTCTATGATCTCTTAAAACAATAAATAGCGAAAACATTTTTAATTGAATATTGGAATGATCATAACTTACAGGAACAAAATTTTTGCTATTTTCTTTTAAAGAAACACTCGTTATAGAGAACTTATTTTGAGTATTTTTTGAAAAAGGACCAATTATATCTTTAAAATATAATTTCCCATTATTTCTTTTTATTACTGAATCTGTTGGGTTTTGATTTTTTCTAATTCCAATTTCAATAACATTGTTAAGTTCATAATTTTGATTAAAATCATACAAATCGTACTGGTTTTTTCTACTGTCCCAAGAATTATATTGATTAGGTCTTTTTCCTGAGTAAAACCAGTAAGTTGAAGTGTTTTGGTATGAATTTAAGAATAGAGGGGTTCTATCTCCAATTTTTTCATCCAAATTAGCTACCCATTTTTTATTGCCATGCATTTCAAACTGTTTTGGAAGTATTCCGTCATTGGCTATAATAATTCTTAAAATAATTAAAACACCAATTGAAATAAAGGCTAATATTTTAAACAGCTTAAGATAGTTTTGATGCTCAATCAAGAAGTAAAAAGTAATGACAATTAAAGAAATTGATATAGGAAGAACCCATTGCGCTTGTACATGATTTTTAAATGAGGAAATAAAGAAGAATACAGCAAAACCGATAACAATATATCGTAATGCTTTTTCGAAAGCGTTTTTCACATGTAAACGCTTAAAAAATGCCATATATACGACTGGGAAAGTAAACCCTATAATAGCTATTAAATTTAGAAAATGATTTGTAGTAAAATCTAAACGATAACTTTTAGAACTTCTCTCAAATAAATGGTATTTAAACGATGCGAAATCGTTGATAAACTGCCAATAAATATGAGGTGAAAATAAAAGTACTGTAGCTAGAGCGGTTAACCATATTTTTCCATCTTTTAGAACCTTTATATTAGATAATAGAACAAATAAAATAATTAAAACACCTTGATATTTACTGTAAAGCATACCTGCCATAGCAATAGAAAGTATAATGTAACTAAGAAGAGATTGCTTCGAAATATATTTTTTGTACCCTAGTAAAAATAATGCAAAGAAAAATAGTAAAGGTGTGTCTGGAACCGTAATAAATCCATAAACTGTAAATAATGCAGTTGATGAAATTAATAATATATACAGCCAGGTGAACTTTTCTTTTTGTTTGTGTTCAATAAACTGCCATATGATATAATATGTAACTGAGAGTGTTAATGCAGATAGAAAACGAACACTTATCTCACCATCACTAAAAAGCAGTTTAGAGATGCTTATCCAGACGGCAACCATAGGAGGGTGATCAAAATACCCCCAATCTAAGAAGTTACTATAAGTCCAATAATAAGCTTCATCAGCAAGTAACTCTGTAGAGTAACCTTGTATGATATTAACTACAGTTAGTAGAATTAAAAATAGCGGTAAAAGATATTTGGAGTTAAGTATGGTTTTCATATCAACAAAACTAAAAAAACTTAGCATTGCTACATCCTAAATCCAAGAAAAAGCAGAAATAAAATAAAAAACCCTGAGACTATTAATCTCAGGGTTTTTATTTTATTCATCATCAACTTCTGTTCTAGATTCTTTTGGTTTTTCACCTTTTTCAATTTTTATGGTAAGTTTTTTACTCTTATCATCTAAATCCATAAAGATGGTATCACCCTCGTCTAGTTTTGAATTTACAATTTCTTCAGCAAGTGCGTCTTCTATGTATTTTTGAATAGCCCTTTTCAGAGGACGTGCACCATATTGTTTGTCGAAACCTTTATCAGCTATATAATCTTTAGCTGTAGTACTCAAATTTAAATGATATCCCAAATCAGAGATACGGTCTAATAGTTTCTTTAATTCTATGTCAATAATTTTGTGGATATCTTCACGCTCTAAAGAATTAAAAATTATTACATCATCAATCCTGTTTAAGAATTCTGGAGCAAAAGATTTTTTTAGAGCACCTTCAATAATGCTTCTAGCATGAGCATCTTCTTGCTCTTTTTTAGACTGTGTTCCAAAACCAACACCACCACCAAAATCTTTTAGTTTACGAGCACCAATGTTTGAGGTCATTGTAATGATTGTATTTCTAAAATCAATCTTTCTACCTAAACTATCTGTGATGTGACCATCGTCTAATATTTGTAAAAGCATATTAAAAACATCTGGATGTGCTTTCTCAATCTCATCCAAAAGAATTACAGAATACGGCTTTCTTCTTACCTTTTCTGTTAACTGTCCACCCTCTTCATATCCAACGTATCCTGGAGGTGCACCGATTAAACGAGAAATAGCAAACTTCTCCATATATTCACTCATGTCAATTCTAATTAAAGAATCTTCAGAGTCGAATAATTCTCTAGCTAAAACTTTAGCCAGTTGTGTTTTACCAACACCAGTAGATCCTAAGAATATGAAAGATCCGATAGGCTTGTTAGGATCTTTTAATCCTACTCTATTACGTTGTATAGCTTTTACAACCTTGCTAACGGCTGTATCTTGACCAATAACTTTTCCTTGAATGAGTTTTGGTAATTCAGCTAATCTACTGCTTTCAGCTTCTGCTACTCGATTAACAGGAATTCCAGTCATCATAGAAACTACTTCAGCTACATTGTCTTCGGTAACAGTTTCTCTGTGTAATTTAGAATCTTCTTCCCATTGTTGTTGAGCAGAGTCTAATGCAGACTCCATATTTTTTTCATCATCACGTAGCTTTGCAGCCTCTTCATATTTTTGACCACTAACCGCTGTTGTTTTTTGAGCTCTAATTTCTTCAAGTTTCGATTCCAACTCAAGAATTTGTTGAGGAACGACAATATTGGTAATATGAATTCGAGATCCTGCTTCATCCAAAGCATCAATAGCTTTGTCTGGTAAAAAACGATCTGTCATGTATCTATTTGTCAATTTAACACAAGCTAATATAGCTTCATCTGTAAATTCAACATTGTGATGAGATTCGTATTTTCCTTTAATATTATGTAAAATTTGTACCGTTTCTTCTACAGTAGTAGGCTCAACGATTACTTTTTGGAAACGACGTTCTAAAGCACCGTCTTTTTCAATATTAGTTCTGTATTCGTCAAGAGTTGTTGCACCAATACATTGAATTTCACCTCTTGCTAATGCTGGTTTTAGCATGTTTGATGCATCTAAAGAACCTGTTGCTCCTCCAGCCCCAACAATAGTGTGTATTTCATCGATGAATAAAATGATATCATCATTTTTTTCTAATTCATTCATTAAAGCTTTCATACGCTCTTCGAACTGACCTCTGTATTTAGTTCCAGCAACTAAACTAGCTAAATCAAGAGACACAATTCGTTTGTCAAATAAAATTCGAGAAACTTTTCTATTTACAATGCGTAGAGCTAATCCTTCGGCAATGGCAGATTTACCTACACCAGGTTCACCAATAAGCATAGGGTTATTCTTTTTTCTCCTGCTTAAAATTTGAGAAACACGTTCAATTTCTTTTAAACGGCCCACTACAGGGTCAAGTTTTCCTGTTTCAGCTAAAGCAGTTAAATCTCTTCCAAAATTATCTAAAACGGGGGTTTTAGATTTTTTGTTTGTTTTTCCTCTTTGCGATTGTTGGCTATACGGACCTGACTTTTCTTCAGAAAATTCATCTCCAGAAGTCTCAGCAATAGGATTGATAGGTAAATTGTGGTCTTCCATATTTAGTTCTTTATATAAAGCTTTAGCTTGATCGTAATCGACGTCGTATTTCTGTAACAATTTAGTTGCAGGATCATTTTCATTACGAAGAATGCATAACAATAAGTGAGCTGTGTCTATAGCATCACTTTGATAGAGTTTAGCCTCTAAAAACGTTGTTTTTATCGCTTTTTCTGCTTGTCTTGTTAAATGTAAGTTTTTTTTCTGATTTACTTCTGCAATTGAAGAAACAGGATTTAACTTTTCCAATTTGTTACGAACTAAGTCTAAATCTATATCAAATGTTGTTAAAATATCAATAGCCTTACCGTCTCCTTTTCTAATTAAACCCAGTAAAAGATGTTCAGTTCCAATAAAATCATGTCCTAAACGGAGTGCTTCTTCTTTACTGAAAGTGATAACATCTCTAACGCCAGGTGAAAAATTTTCGTCCATAAATTTAATTTTCTTTGTGTAAAGTTAGTAAGAATTTTTTTTAGAAAATTACAAAAAAGATGCCACTTTTAAAACCTGTAATTATGTCTTGTTGTAAAAGGGTAGTAAACTGTTAAAAAACCAAGGGAATTGTTAATAAATATCCTGAATTGGAAAGGTTAAAAGTTTGGTGTTATTAGTTAAAATGATATCTTGCAACGTTATAAAGCACAAATGTTATGCTTGTATGAAAAGAAAGTGAATTTTATAGTATATAAGATTCGCTTTTTTAACGAAATGAATATTAATGTTTTAAAAAGATTTATATGGCAGACGGCGAAAAGTTAATTCCTATTAATATTGAAGAGCAAATGAAATCTGCATACATTGATTACTCAATGTCTGTAATAGTTTCAAGGGCCTTACCAGATGTTAGAGATGGTTTAAAACCAGTACACAGAAGGGTATTGTTTGGAATGCATGAGTTAGGAATAAAGTCTACAGGAGCTTATAAGAAATCAGCAAGAATTGTTGGGGAAGTATTAGGTAAGTATCACCCACATGGAGATACATCAGTTTATGATTCAATGGTGCGTATGGCACAACATTGGAGCATGCGCTATATGATGGTAGATGGCCAAGGGAACTTTGGATCTGTTGATGGTGATAGTCCTGCTGCAATGCGTTATACTGAGGTGCGTATGCAGAAGATTTCTGAAGATATGCTGGGAGATATCGAAAAAGATACAGTAGATCATAAACTTAACTTTGATGATACTTTAAAAGAGCCAACAGTATTACCTACTAGAATACCTAATTTACTAGTTAATGGAGCTTCAGGTATTGCAGTCGGTATGGCAACAAATATGGCGCCGCACAATTTAACTGAAGTCGTTAACGGTACTATCGCATACATCGATAACAGAGAAATTGAGATCGATGAGTTAATGCAGCATGTAAAAGCCCCTGATTTTCCTACAGGTGGAATTATTTATGGTTATGATGGAGTTAGAGATGCTTTTCATACAGGAAGAGGTCGTATTGTTATGCGTGCCAAAGCCACGATAGAGGAAGTTAAAGGAAGAGAGTGTATTATTGTAACTGAGATACCATATCAGGTTAATAAAGCTGATATGATTAAGAAGACTGCAGACTTAGTTAACGATAAAAAACTTGAAGGAATAGCGAGTATTCGTGATGAATCTGACCGTAAAGGTATGCGAATTGTCTATGTGTTAAAGCGTGATGCAATTCCTAATATTGTTCTTAATAAACTATTCAAATACACACAATTACAAACGTCGTTTAGCGTTAATAATATTGCTTTAGTTAAAGGTCGTCCAGAACAACTAAATTTAAAACAGTTAATTCAATATTTTGTTGAACATAGGCATGAAGTTGTAGTTCGTAGGACGGAATTTGAATTAAAGAAAGCAGAAGCACGTGCGCACATTCTAGAAGGATTAATCATTGCTTCAGATAACATAGACGAGGTAATAGCAATTATACGAGCATCTAAGAATGCTGATGAAGCTCGTGAAAAGTTAATCGAGCGTTTCGAATTAACAGAGATTCAAGCTAAAGCAATCGTAGAAATGCGATTACGTCAATTAACAGGACTAGAGCAAGATAAATTAAGAGCTGAGTATGATGATATCATGTTAACCATAGCAGATTTAAAAGATATTTTATCGAATGAAGCTAGACGTTATGACATTATCAAAGATGAGCTGACTCTTGTTAGAGATAAATATGGTGACGATCGTCGTTCGGTTATAGAGTATGCCGGTGGAGATATGAGTATTGAAGACATGATACCAGATACTAAAGTTGTGGTAACTATATCTCATGCAGGTTATGTTAAACGTACTAATTTAGATGAATATAAGGTTCAAAATAGAGGAGGAAGAGGACAAAAAGGAGTTACAACTCGTAATGAAGATTTCTTAGAACACCTCTTTGTTGGTACCAACCATCAACATATGCTATTCTTTACACAAAAGGGTAAAGTATTTTGGATGAGAGTTTTTGAAATTCCTGAAGGTGGTAAAAACACGAAAGGAAGAGCTATTCAAAATCTAATTAATATTGAGCAAGACGATAAGGTAAAAGCGTTTTTAGTTACCGATAGTTTAAAGGATGAAGATTATATTAATAATCACTTTATTATTATGGCAACTAAAAAAGGTAAAGTTAAAAAGACACCTTTAGAACAATATTCTCGTCCAAGAGCTAATGGAATCAATGCAATTACGATTAAAGAAGGCGATGAGCTATTAGAAGCTAAATTAACAACAGGAGATAGTCAAGTTATGTTAGCACTAAAATCTGGTAAATCAATACGATTCGAAGAAGAAAAAACTCGACCAATGGGAAGAACTGCTTCTGGTGTTAGAGGAATAACATTACAGAGTGATAATGATGAAGTAATCGGTATGGTTTCTGTAAATGATATGGATAGTAATATCTTAGTAGTTTCTGAAAAAGGATACGGTAAGCGTTCTAAATTAGAAGATTATCGTGTAACCAATAGAGGAGGTAAAGGAGTTAAAACGTTGAATATCTCTGAAAAAACAGGTAATTTAGTAGCTATTAAGAATGTAGATGATTCAAATGATTTAATGATCATCAATAAATCAGGAATTACTATTAGAATGGCGGTTGAAGATTTACGCGTTATGGGAAGAGCAACTCAAGGAGTTCGACTGATTAATATTAAAAATAACGACAGTATTGCTGCTGTTGCTAAAGTTATGCAGGAGGAGGAAAATGAAAATGGCATGGAAATTGAAAATGAAACTAATGTAAATTAAGAATACAGTATAACATATAACTAAAACCACTAAAATGAAAAAACAAGTTTTAGCAATTTCTCTAGGTTTATTAACGTTAGGTTCTTTTGCTCAAAAGAGAGAACTAAAATCTATTGAAAAAGCACTTAAAAATAAGGATGTTGCAGGAGCACTTACAAAAGTGAATTCATTAGAAGAAACAATAGAAAGTGCCGATGATAAATACAAATCAAAATTTTACTTCTTAAAAGGTAAAGTATACTCAACTCAAAACGAATATGTAAAAGCAGCGGAAAGCTTCAATAAATTATTCGATTTTGAGAAGAAAATAGGTAAAGAGCGTTATTCAAGTGATGCAAGACCAATGCTAGATGAAATGGTACAAAAGGTTTCGGAGAAGGCAATTAATTTATATAATAAAGACAAATCATATAAAGAAGCTGCTAAATATTTCTACTTAACTTATGAGTTAAGCCCTAGAGATACATCATTCGCATACAACGCGGCAGTAAGTGCTACACAGGCAAAAGATTATGA
>JAHDDQ010000107.1:0-2372 GCA_020629275.1 Tenacibaculum sp.
ATCCGTCTAATGCATGAACGATTCCATAGTTTGTTTTTCCTTCTTGCAAAATATAGTTATACAATCTTGCAACTTCTAGATTAAAGGTTCCTAATAATTGGTTCTGTGCATCACTTGGATTAACTAATGGACCAAGCATGTTAAAGAATGTTTTTAACTTAAGTGCTTTTCTCACTGGACCAACCGCTTTCATGGCTGGATGAAATTTAGGTGCATGTAAAAAGCAAATATTCGCTTTATCTAATTGTGATTTTAGCGTGGATTCATCATTTGTAAATGTATACCCAAAACTCTCAAGCATATCTGAAGAACCCGATTTAGAAGACACCGAATAATTTCCATGCTTAGCTACTTTTTGTCCAGTTCCTGCAACTATAAATGAAGTTAACGTAGAAATATTAAATGTGTCTTTTCCATCGCCTCCAGTACCTACAATATCTATAGTATTAAATTCTGACAAATCCACTTTAATTGCTAACTCTAATAATGCTTCTCTAAAACCTGAAAGTTCCTCAGCAGTTATTGGTCGCATCATAAACACCGTTAAAAAAGAAGCTAAATGGGCTTCATTGTATTGTTCTTGTGCAATAGCTATCAAAATTTGTTTTGCCTCTAATTTTGATAGTCTTTTGTGTTGATATAAATCATTTAATATTGCTTTCATCTTGGTTTTCTATTATTGAAGGTAATACGATACTTATTTTTTTACACTATTAATAAAGTTACGAACCAATTGCTCTCCAACTTCTGTAAGTATACTTTCTGGATGAAATTGTACTGCACTTATGTGATACTGTGTATGACGAATTGCCATTATTCCTCCTTCTTCATCTACCGCTGTAACTTCTAATTCTTTAGGTAAATTTTCATTGGAAGCAATCCAAGAATGATAACGTGCGGCAGGAAAAACTTCTGGAATTCCATCAAAAATAACAGCTTCAGGTTTAGTTATCTTCATGTCGGTTGCCACGCCATGGAACACTTCGTCCATATTAATTATTTTTCCTCCGAAAACTTCTGTAATTGCTTGCAAGCCTAAACACACTCCAAAAATTGGAATTTTTCCAGCATATGCACCAATCACTTCTTTTAAAATACCTGCCTCATCTGGTATTCCTGGCCCAGGTGATAACATAATAATGTCATAATCTGCAACCTCTTCAATTGTTATTTCATCATTCCTATATACATCTGGGTATTTATCAGTGATTTTTTCTACCATGTGAACCAAATTATAGGTAAACGAATCGTAGTTATCTAAAATTAATATTTTCATTGTAGTTGTGTTTTTATAGTGTTGCAAATCGTTTCTGCAAAAGACTTTTCTTTATATATTTCATGCCCCTCATTTTTGAGTATTATACCTTCAAGATTTAATTTACTAAACCACTCATCATTAGGCTTAAACTTATCTTTCTCTCCAAAGTACGTCTTCAATTTACAATTAGGCTTTTCTGTTTCTTTTCTTAATCTTGTTGATGATACTAATGTTAAACTAGTACTTTTAAGTCCTCTTAGTGTGCTTTTCCAAGCTATTGTGCCCCCAATACTGAAAGCTAAAACATTAACTTCCTCTTTTTCTAAGGCTATGAGGTTTTCTATGGCTTTTTCTATGCCGCCTTCAACAAATTGTTTGTGAATTTGCTCTTTATCTGTTATTAATAAATCTATATCTCCTAAAACTCGAACATCATAAAATTTAACACTTAATAATGGTGTTAATTGACTTGTGTAATGTTTAATCCAATCAGATTGGATTACGCCTAATATATCTGATAATATGATGAGTTTCTTTTGCTTCAACATTTTAAATTTTTTCTGCTAAAACTAATGCCTTTTTCAATGCCGCTAGCTTATTATTTACCTCTTGTAATTCTTTTTCTTCGTCTGAATGAATTACAATTCCTGCACCAGCTTGATAATACAATACGTTATTCTTACTCACGAAAGATCGGATTCCAATAGCTAAATTTACGTCTCCATTTAATCCTAGAATACCTACTGCTCCACCATAAAATCCACGCGATTGATTTTCATATTTATCAATCAACTCCATTGCTTTATATTTAGGTGCTCCACTTAATGTTCCTGCTGGAAATGTATCACCTACAATTTTTATTGGGTCTCCTTTGATATGCCCCTGAACGGTAGAAACTAAATGAATTACGTGACTGAAATATTGTACTTCTTTAAAAACCTCTACCGTAACATTATCTGCATGTTTACTTAGATCATTTCTTGCTAAATCTACAAGCATAACATGCTCTGCTGTTTCTTTCTTATCATCAGAAAGTTTTTTACCCAGTTTAATGTCTTCAGCCATATCGCCAGTTCTTCTAAAAGTTCCTGCAATTGGATTAATGGTTGCTTTG
>JAHDDQ010000107.1:2382-12523 GCA_020629275.1 Tenacibaculum sp.
AGGGTTGATAATAGCTTTTTTGCTGTTAATTTTTATTTGTGCTTCTGGTGACGAGCCCATCAACTTAAAGCTTCCATAATCAAAATAAAACAAATAAGGTGAAGGATTTATAGATCGTAATGCTCTGTAAACATTGAATTCATCTCCTTTAAATTCTTGTTGAAATTGTCTCGATAATACCAATTGAAAAACATCTCCTCGTTTACAATGTGCCTTGGCTTTTTTCACATTTTCAATAAAATCACTACTTGTCACATTAGAAGTTTCTATTCCTTTTATTTCAAATTTTTGTGTATTGAACGTTTGTGCTTCTATAATAGTTTCTATTTCATGCAATCGAGAGGTTTCTCCTGCTTCTAAATTCTCAATTATCTGCATCTCATCATTAAAATGATTAATTGCTATTATAAATCTGTAAAAGCTATATTGCATCATTGGAATTGCAGAAGGAGCGTCTGGATTGGTAAATTTAATAGTCTCAAAATACTGAACACTATCAAAAGTAGTATATCCATATAGACCATTAAACGATTTCAATTTTTCATCACATTCTAAATCGATAAGCTTTGTAAAATCATTGAATAATGTATCGAAATTCTTATCTATACTGTCCTTCTTTACCTCATTATTTCCGACTGAGATCGAAAACTCATCTTTATCTGCCTTAAAGGACACAATTGGTTCAATACATATAAAAGAAAAACTTTCCTCTTTACTATGATAATCTGAACTCTCTAACAATAATGTGTTTGAATACTTGTCTCTTAAACGTAGATATAGCCCTACAGGAGTAACTGTATCTGAAATTTTTTGTTTGCTTAGCGTTTTAAATTGTAATGGCTTCATTTTAAATTTGGTCAATAAAAAAAGGCTTATCATGAGATAAGCCTTTTTTAGTTAATATTTATATATAACAAAATGGTCTCACTTAACGTAAGTTACGAGATTTCCACCACCAGTTATTTAATTGTATCGTTTTCATTTGCAACAAATTTATAAAGGGATTTTGTTTTACACAAAAAAAATAGGATATTTTTTACTTCTTAATCATTTTTTTTATAATCGCACCTCTACTTGTCTTAATTTTTACTAGGTAAGTTCCATTTTTCAATCCATTTACATTTATTATATCCGAGTCATTGGTCTTCAAAACTTGCTTCCCTGTAATCGTATAAATCGATATTGAGCTAATTTTAGCTGTAGCTCCTGTGATGTGTATTTCTCCATTGGACGGATTAGGATATAATACCAGAGCATTCTTTAACTGACTTCCTTCTTTAGTTAATGACAAAACTACATTTTGATTTTGATAGTATTGTAAGGCATTAATAGCATATACCAATGGAGCATTCCAATTAATAGTAACTTCATTTGAAGCATATGAACACCATGTATCTGAATATGATTTTGCAGGCTGATTGTTAGCGTACGAACAACCATCTTGCTGCCCAGGTTGTGGGCCGCCAGCAACCATTCCTGGAACCGGTTTATTTACCCCATCTGCCTCAGAAATTCTATGATGTGGTTTTAATGTTGCAATACTTCCAAAACCAGTAATAAAAGAAAGGTTAACCCCATTTCTTCCCAGTAAATAATCCATTGCTGTATATGCAGCTTCTAAATATGTTTCGTCATTAGAAATTTCATAAGCTTTTATTAAATATAGGACTTGGTTTCCTGCGACACCATTACTTCCCCAAACATAATCTGAAGTTTCCATTCCTATTTTCATAGCAGAAAAATTAACATTGTTACGTATTTTATCAGCAGTATCGAACATCATTTTCTTTGCCTGTACTACATCAATATCAGATGAAATATCGTTTGCATATTTATTTATTGAAAACAATGCCAAGCTCCCTACATCTTGCCAGGAAGGAACAGTGGTAGAAATTGAATTTATCTGTATATCATTTTTATATTGAGATTCTTTAGTAGTAATGAAGAGTTCTGAAGCCGCCCATTGGAATTCATCTGACACATTGGTGTCATCATATTGTCCAGTTTTTACACCTGGAGGGTTTGTAAAATAATCTGATGGATTTGCTCTTGCCCAAGCATATGCCTTTTTTGCAGCATCCAATAATTGAGTACTGAAACCCGGCTTCTCTTCTTCATATGGTTTGAAAACTCTTGATGCTAAAGCTGTAACAGCTGCAAAATTTAGTGCAGCTGCTGTACTTTTCTTTACGACATACCTATCAAAATTATATGTTGCTGGCATAACAATACCTGAAAAATTCAGTCCTGTCAATTTATGGTATACTCCTCCATCATTAGGATCTTGCATTGCTAACATCCATTCAAGATTCCAAAGTATTTCATCTAAAATATCTGGTAATGTATTTCCAGATTCAGGAATATTAAACTCTTTAGTTTTATAGTACAACTCATAATTTTCAAAAGCAGATAATAAGCTGTAAGTACTAATACCACTATTTACGATATACTTATTGTAATCTCCTGCATCATACCATCCTTTTGAAGCAGAAATAATAGTTCCTTCAGGACGAGCATTTGTTGCCGCCGAAGCATGAACTTTGACTGAAGTGTCTAATATTCCTGAGGGCCTTGCCCAGTTTTCACCGTGAGTTGATGTTATTTCAGTTGAAGCCCTGTTGAAATAATAATATTTAAAGACAGCCTGTGCTAGTTTCTCATACACATCGTCTCCTACATTAAAACTCTCTTCTACACCTTCAATTTCAATACTATATTTCCCTACTATATTTATATCTGAAACATCTATATGCGTAACGTACTCTTGAGCATCTTCCCATAGTTTTGTAACACCTGTTTTACCGGACTTAATTATAGTATTCGTATTGTTTTTAATTGTATAGTTTAATTCTGAAAAATAAGTTGAAGAATTAACAGATATTATTTTTTCTCTGCTAGTAAAATATCCTACTTGATTAAATCGTATAGAATGATTTGGTGCTGTAACTCCTCCATTATACGTTGCTCCTAATGAAATCCAATCTATCTCAATAATACCATTATACCCTCCAACTCCTGGTTCAGCAAAAATTGATAATCCAGAAATTTTACTCGAATCAACCACACATGGCCCAGAGGTACATGTTCCTCCATAAGCACCATCAATTAGTTTACCCGTATAATCAAATTCATATATCTTGTAGTTATTAGTTAAGTTAACAGAAATAGGTGATTGATTCGTTACATAACCATTATGATCTATCAAGTCTACCCTAAATTCTAGAGGATTATTTGCCTTGGCTCTTACATACAATTTAGGTCTTGAAGAAATATCTATCATTGTATTCGTTCCAGCTTCGTGAATATTATAATTTACAGAAGTCCACATAGCACCAGAACCATTTCCTTCTATTTGTAAAACTCCATTAACTATATTCATCATGAAACCTGAAGGTGCAGAATCGGTGGTATTAATTGATGAATTAAATTCATCAACATAATTTTGACCGTAAATATTACTTACAAAAAGTAATAAGAGGCCTGTAATTGTAGTTTTCATTGTACAATATTTTATGTGTAGTAGAAAGATCGTTAGCTAATTTACAACTAATCTCTATTCACCAGTAATAAAAAATAGTCTTATACTGCTACAAAAAATACTACAAGAACGTTACTACTAGCAATTATAAATCTTCACAGCATATAAAAGCTTTAAAAGTTCCACTTATAAACTAATAAATAATTTAAAGTTTTAAATTAAAACTAATATTTGTTTTTTGATTTTTAAAAACAACAAATAAACAGTTATTTGTATAAGAAATTAAATGATCTAAAATTATGTGTGGAATTGTTTGTGCATTCGATTTAAAGGAAAACTCTGAGGTTTTACGACCTCAGTTATTAGAAATGTCAAAAAAGATTCGTCACCGTGGTCCAGACTGGAGTGGAATTTACAGTGATGATAAAACTATAATAACTCATGAACGATTAGCTATTGTTGATCCTTCTTCTGGTAAACAACCATTATTTAGTAAGGAACGTAGGTTCGTTTTAGCTGCTAATGGTGAAATTTACAACCATAAAGAATTGAAAAAACAATTTAAAGATTCTTATGAATTTCAAACCCAATCTGATTGTGAAGTAATTCTAGCTCTATATCAAAAAAAAGGAGTTGAATTCTTAGATGATTTAAATGGAATTTTTGGTTTTGCTGTTTATGATGCTAAAACTGATGAGTACTTAATCGCTAGAGATCACATGGGAATTATTCCTCTTTACATGGGATGGGATAAAAAAGGTACGTTTTATGTAGCTTCTGAACTCAAAGCTTTAGAGGGATATTGTAATAAAATTGAAGTTTTTCCTCCTGGACATTATTACACTAGAGAAGATGGATTACAAAAATGGTATTCCAGAGACTGGATGGAACATGAAGCAGTTAAAGATAATCAAACATCAATAGATGAGTTAAGAGATGCTTTGGAAGCTGCTGTACATCGTCAACTAATGAGCGATGTTCCTTATGGAGTTTTACTCTCTGGAGGTTTAGATTCTTCAATTACTTCAGCTATTGCAAAAAAATATGC
Organism: Tenacibaculum sp.; assembly: GCA_020629275.1. Classification (GTDB taxonomy): domain Bacteria; phylum Bacteroidota; class Bacteroidia; order Flavobacteriales; family Flavobacteriaceae; genus Polaribacter. Next base: position 6,909 of record JAHDDQ010000107.1, read on the forward strand.
ATCGAAACGTATTGAAAGCGAAGATCAAGATGAAGCGTGGTATCCACAATTACATTCTTTCTCTATCGGATTAGAAGGTTCTCCTGATTTAGCTGCTGCCAAAAAAGTATCTGAACATATTAAAACTATACATCATGAAGTAACTTTTACAATTCAAGAAGGTTTAGATGCTATTCGTGATGTTATATACAATCTAGAGACCTATGATATAACAACTATCAGAGCATCTACTCCAATGTATTTACTAGCCAGAGTTATTAAGTCTATGGGAATTAAAATGGTCCTTTCTGGTGAAGGGGCAGATGAAATATTTGGAGGTTATTTATACTTCCATAAAGCTCCTAACCCAGAAGAATTCCATAAAGAAACTGTTAGAAAACTAGATAAACTTTATCAATATGATTGTTTAAGAGCCAATAAAAGTTTGATGGCATGGGGTATTGAAGGACGTGTTCCTTTTCTTGATAAAGAATTTATGGATATCGCTATGCGAATTAACCCTGAAGATAAAATGATTAATGGCGAGCGTATGGAAAAATGGGTATTACGTAAAGCTTTCGAAACGTATCTACCAGAAAGCGTAGCTTGGAGGCAAAAAGAACAATTCTCGGATGGTGTCGGTTATAACTGGATTGACACATTAAAGGAATTAGTGGAAGAAAAAGTAACAGATGAAATGATGGCAAGCGCGCATCATAGATTTCCTAATCAAACACCTAGAGCAAAAGAAGAATATTATTATCGTTCAATATTTGAAGAACACTTTCCAAGTGAAACAGCTGCATTAACTGTACCTTCAGTACCTTCTATTGCATGCAGTTCACCAACTGCTTTAGCTTGGGACGAAAGCTTTACAAATATAAACGAACCAAGTGGACGAGCTATAAAAATGGTTCATGAAGATGCTTACTAAAATTGTTGTTTTTATATATCTGAACCAATTAAAATTCCGCTTAAAAGCGGAATTTTTTATTCATTCAAAATCCAAGATTTCACTTGCTTTAATTAGAGAAATCAAAGCATCTATTTTTTGTATTAACTTATTATAAAATTGATTTTGCTCTTTTTCTCCTGAAGTATTCATCAATTTGGAATGATACAATTGTTTGTCGAAATATTGTTTCGCTTCTAAACAAGTTATTATGTCACTTGTATTAAAGTATGATAACATCGCACATGGTACAAACAACGATTGCTCTTTGGGAGTTACTATTAATACATTATTATTCATTAATAATAATTCATTATAATATATCTTATGCTTGCCATTCTTTGCAATAACTTTTAAAGAAATCTCATTCAACAGTTCTTTTAACTGTGCACATAAGATAAGTGCTTCTTTAATATTAACTTGCCCTGCTTTGTAATAAAAATGAATTTGTTTTAGAGTACTATTAATAGTTGTAATATCCCAAATCTCAGAAGTTTTCAAGTCACTGTACAATTCTCCTAATTTTCTTGCAGATTGTATTGTTGATATCTTAGGAACATAACTACTAAAACTCATATTTCTAAAATCATCATCTAACAATTTTAACCAAACGTACATTTTAAAATGACTCAATCGATTGTTTTCAAGCGTATAGAATATAGGAACATCTTTTGCCGAATAGAAAACTTCACAATCTGTTCTGTTTAATAATGGGAGTAAAGCGCTATAAGAAGTATCAAAATATTGTTGTAAATCTTCTTCGTTATGGATTTGCTTTGTTCTTTTTACAGAGACAAAACGTTCGTTAATCTTACCGTATAATTCATCTAATGATAAATTAAAATAATTAGCTAATAAGATACTTTCTTCTAACGAAAATTTAGCTTTTAAACTTGTTCTTCTATGTGCCGCATCATAACTTATATGCAATGCTTCAGCTATAGCTTCATTAACTGAATCATACTCATTTATACTCTTTTTAATCTCTTCAATTAAAGTTTCTTGATACATTATTTTTGTGATAATCACAAAAATAATAAACTCAAAGTGTAAATAACACATTTTAATATGCTTTTATCACAATAGCTTTGCTTCAAAATAAATTCTTATACCATGAAAAAAGCTTTCATTTTTATATTAACATTAGTAAGTATGGTCTCTTTTGGTCAAAAAAGAAAATTCAGGCCCTTAATTTGGACTCAGCATGACAAAAATGTAGATGTTGTAGGTTTGTCTTTGGGTGCTTTTCCTACTAATTCAAGAAATTCAGATCATTTAAACAAAACTTTCGGGATTAGGTTAGAGACATTTCCTTTATCGCCGCTCTATTTTTTTGCTCCCAAAATACCAACAATAGACAGCGTTCATCATAAAATTTACGGAATAAATATTTCTACTGGAACTTTTGAAGGAATTGATGTTTATGGACTATCGACAACCGTATTCATGAATAACATAAAAAAGGCTAACGGAATTTCATTAGCTGGATTAACAAATTCTATAGCGCAAGCCAATGGAATCGTAGTTGGTTTTGGTGGTAATGGTATAGAAAAAGGCCGAGGTATAATGATTGGTGGACTATGGGGAAATTATGCAAAAGATTTCTCTGGTTTACAAGTTTCTTTCGAAAATACTATTGTAGAAAAAGGAGCAGGAATCCAAATAGGTATTTTTAATACAGCTAAGAATTTTAAAGGATTACAACTTGGTTTGTGGAATAAAAATCAAGCAAGATCACTTCCTTTAATTAATTGGAATTAATAACGAAAACAACAAATCATGAAAAACGTACTATTTCTTTTTATTTTTGGTTCTATAATTAATTGTAATGCACAAAAGAAAAAAAACTGGTACTTTACTGGAGAGATAGGTATAAACTCCTACACCACAGATCAAAGCTACATCAATTTCGGTGTAGGTGTTGAACATTTTTTTACAGAGCGTTTTAGTTTATTAATTAAAATGAAATATTTTGATAGTGTTATAGATCATGATAGTACCCAAAAAAACGCTTCTTGCACTACTGGGTTTTGCTTCAATTTTAGAAGTAACTTTAAACTTTTTTACAGACAAAAATCTTTAATCTTACCTATTAATCTTAAATTAGAAGAACAATACGGCAGTAAAATAAGTTTTTATGTAGCAGCAGGCCCTGCATTAAATATTATTCTTTCAGAACAGTTTATTGAAGTTGTAGACACTACTCCTATACTTAGTAATAACATAGAAATAAATGCTAACGCAGCAATTGGTGCTACTTTTACCATACATAAAAACATACAGCTTTTTATAGATCAAAGTTTGATATTTCTAGCAAAAGCAAAAGTTAATAATTCAACTGGCTTCCTCAATTTAGCGCCTACAAATACCGATTTTTTTGCAACTAGTATTGGTATTCGATACAAACTGTAAAAAGTTTGCATTATTTAATTAGAGTTTTAAACCCTTAAAATACAAGTAATCCAATTTTATTTTAATAAAAGGCTTAAGTGTGTGTTAAATTTTGCAATGGTAATACGATAGCTATAGATAAAAACAGCGTCATATCAGAGAGAAATATACCATTAAATAAAATTTTAAAGAGCCCATTCTTGCCTTTAGCTTAATCTTTGTAATTCTTATCTTATAAAAGGAACCTAAAAAAACAAAAAAATCTTTTTAAGGCCTTTTTTAAGCGATTTAAGCAACTTTTATTTTTTAACTAATTGTTAATAATTTATACTTAAAATCGCTTATTTTTTATTTTTGAGTGTTAAAAAAATGTAAATTTGTAAGTATCTAAATCGCTACTCGGCGATTTTTTTATGGGAACAATAAAAATAATAGATTGAATATACAAACAATGCATTGTAATAATACATTGTCATTATTTAATTGTAATAAATAAACTCTAATTTATGAGCGAAGAAAAAAAGCACAATTATTCCGCCGATAGTATTCAGGCACTTGAAGGAATGGAACATGTTCGTATGCGTCCGTCAATGTATATTGGAGATGTAGGTGTTCGTGGTTTACATCATTTAGTATATGAAGTAGTAGATAACTCTATTGATGAAGCCTTAGCAGGTCATTGTGATAATATTGAAGTTACCATAAACGAGGATAATTCAATAACTACTAAAGATAACGGTCGTGGTATTCCTGTTGGAATTCATAAAAAGGAAGGCGTTTCTGCTTTACAAGTAGTAATGACTAAAATAGGTGCCGGTGGTAAATTTGACAAAGATTCTTATAAAGTCTCTGGTGGTTTACACGGTGTTGGTGTTTCTTGTGTTAATGCTTTATCTGATCATTTAACTGCTACTGTACATAAAGATGGTAAGATTTGGCAGCAAGAATATGAAAAAGGGAAAACATTATACCCAGTAAAAACTATTGGAGAGACAGATTTTACAGGTACAATCGTAACTTTCTTACCCGATAAATCTATATTTCAACAAACAACAGAATACAACTACGATACACTCGCTACTCGTATGCGAGAACTTTCGTATTTGAATAAAGGAATTACAATTGTTCTAACAGATAAACGTAACAAAGATGATGAAGGAAATTTTATTTCTGAAGTTTTTCATAGTACTGAAGGACTATCTGAATTTGTTAAATACCTAGACAGCACTAGAACACCTGTTATACAACATGTTATTGCTATGGAAGGTGAAAAAAACGGCATTCCTGTTGAAGTAGCAATGATTTATAATGACTCTTATGCTGAAAACCTACATTCGTATGTAAATAATATTAATACACACGAAGGAGGAACTCACTTATCAGGTTTTAGACGTGGACTAACTGGTACATTGAAAAAGTATGCTGATAATTCGGGATTGTTAAAAAATATAAAGTTTGAGATTTCAGGTGACGACTTTAGAGAAGGATTAACTGCAATTGTTTCCGTTAAAGTAGCCGAACCTCAGTTTGAAGGACAAACTAAAACAAAATTAGGAAACCGTGAAGTAACTTCAGCTGTATCTCAGGCAGTTTCTGAAATGCTAACGGATTATTTAGAAGAAAATCCTAACGATGCGAAAACCATAGTACAGAAAGTAATTTTAGCTGCACAAGCGCGACATGCCGCTCGTAAAGCAAGAGAAATGGTTCAGCGTAAAACAGTAATGAGTATTGGAGGCTTACCTGGTAAATTATCTGACTGTTCTGAAACTGATCCTGCTATGTGTGAAATCTTCTTAGTAGAGGGTGACTCAGCAGGTGGTACAGCCAAACAAGGGCGTGACCGTAACTTCCAAGCAATTCTTCCTTTAAGAGGTAAAATCTTAAATGTTGAAAAAGCAATGCAGCATAAAGTCTTCGAAAACGAAGAAATAAAAAATATGTTCACGGCCTTGGGTATTACTATAGGTACAGAAGAAGATCCTCGTGCTTTAAACCTATCTAAATTGCGTTATCATAAAGTTGTAATTATGTGTGATGCCGATGTTGATGGGTCACATATTGCTACGCTAATTTTAACATTCTTTTTCCGTTACATGCGTGAAATGGTTGAGCAAGGATATATTTACATCGCAACTCCACCTCTTTACTTAGTAAAGAAAGGACAAAAAAGAGAATATGCTTGGGATGATAACCAACGAGACTTAATTTCTCAAAAATTAGGTGGCGGAGTAAACATTCAGCGTTATAAAGGTTTAGGTGAAATGAATGCGGAACAATTATGGGACACAAC
>JAHDDQ010000009.1 GCA_020629275.1 Tenacibaculum sp.
TCTGGGTATTCCTCTTTCAATACATAGGCATTCCCTATTTTATAATTTAACTTTTGCGATGTTAATGAATCGTTATTCTTTTCTACATCATTCGATTTATTCATTCCTTCAACTCTTTCTTCTACATAAGATTCATCATCTACGTTTTCTAATATTTCTTTCCTTAATTTAATTTCATCGTCATACTGCCTTGTTTTATTATAAAAATCAGCTACCTCTTGTTGTACTTTTAATGATTTTTTTTTGGGTAATTCAGCAGCAATTTTTAACGTATTACTAAATGCTGAATTTGCTTTACCTATATTACCTTGTTTAGCATATACATTTGCAATTTTAGCATTTAGATCAGGAACTTCTTCTTCTATAGAGGTGGTTTCAGCTACCTCTAACCCTTTTTCATAATTAGCTTTAGCTTCTTTATACTTGTTCTTTGCCAATAAAACATCCCCCAATCCTTCAAAAACTCTTATTCTTTCATAATTACTCAAATCTCTTTTTTGAAGCTGATTATATGATGCTTCACTTTCATTATACTTTTTTGCTAGATACTGAGTTTTAGCTAGCTGAAGTAGTGTAGCTATCTTTGAGTTGATCTGCAGTGATATTTTATAATTTGTAATCGCTATATCGTACTGCTTCCAGTGTAAATAAATATCTGCTAGAACTTTGTACGTATTTGCATTCCTTTTTTTGGATTGGTTAGATTTCAAAGCGTCTTCAATGAAACATAAACTTTTATCAATATCTTTTTCCTTGTAAAGTTTTGCTGAGTCTATTAATATTTGATAATTATCTATCTCTCTTTTACTCAACGAAAAAAAACTTTTCTCCCTACGTCTTGGTAAATCTTTTATTATTATCTTAATATCTTCATCAGATTTTATCGTATATCTCACCGTCTCAAAATCTGGATGCCGAACAGTTAGTTGATCGTTTACCTGTGCTCTTATTTTATAAACACCATCGATATCTGCAAAATTAACGATAGAGCTATTCACTTGAATTTCTGCATTTTTTACTGGAGTATTATTTTTTTCATCAACAACTCTAACTTTTACAACAAAGCTTTTTGATTGTTGTGCTATTGAATCCGTATAACTCAACAGCAATAAAAGGCAGCACATGTATCTCAAAATCATCTAACGTTTCTTATTATAAATAAATTTATTATGTAAACATATTACCAAAAAATCAATAAAAAAAATACGTTTAAAATATCAAACTACTTGTAAACTTAAAAAAACCACTATCACTCAATTAAAAATGGTTTTGACTAATTCAAAATTAACGTTTACTCATTTTCATTTTTTTTATAAAAATTTCGATAATAGTTTTGAAGTATTAAGAAAATAGAATTAATGAAAATATTCAAAATATTACTACCACTACTACTTATTACAATTTCTGGTTTTAGTCAAAATCAACACAACATTTCATACATCGAAGTTACGGGAACTGCTCAAAGAGAAATCGTGCCTAATAGAATATTCTTGGATGTTACATTAGAAGAACGAATAGAGCAAGGAAATAAAATAGCAATTCAACAAGTAGAAAAGAATTTTAAAAACGAGTTAGAGGCTTGTGGAATCTCTAGTAATAATCTTACTATTTCAGATTTAAATGCTAAACTGGTTAAAACAGGATGGTGGAGTAAGGAAATGTTAGCTACAGCTAATTACGAACTTCAAATTAACAATACTCAGCATTTAAAAGATGTCTTTGAGATTATTGAAAAACTCAAAATAAAGAATGCTAGAATTACGAAAGCTACCCATTCTGAAATTGAAAAACTTCGAAAAGAAAATAGAGTTTCTGCTATAAAAGCTGCTAAGGAAAAAGCAGATTATTTACTTAGTGCTATTGGTGAAAAAACTGGGAAACCCATAATTGTTAATGAAATAGGAGTTGGAAAAGAAGCTAATTTTTCTGTAGCTAATGTTGCTTATCATAGAAATAAATTGAGTTCTGCTAAAACAGAATTATCGCGACATGGAAACGTACAGTTTAAAAACTTAATGATTACATCTAGCATTTACGTGAAATTTGAAATCAAAATAATTGAAGAAGAGAGCGTTTACTTTTAAGAAGAGTGGTGAATCCACTCTTTTTATCTTAAAATTAATTCTTGATTTATGCTTATCGCATTGCTAGCTAAGTTGTTCAAACGTTTTAATTTACTTACACTTATGTTAAATTTTCTAGCAATCGAATATAAAGTATCGCCTTTCAGTACCTTATAAAAAAATCTAGTTTTTTCACCTTCTGAAATACTAGTATTCGTATTGCTTTTAACGTATGTATTTTTATTTCTGTCGTACTTATCTAAATCGTATTTTCTAATTAATGCTATCAGCTTATTTGGATATTTTCTATCTGTAGCATATCCTGCTCTTTTTAAGCCATAAGCCCATCCTTTATAATCTGTTGTTCTTAATTTAAACAATTTTGAGTAGCGCCTTCTGGTAATTAAAAATTTAGAATGATCTTCATAAGATTCTTCTGGATATTTATATTTTCTGAAGCATTCTCCTATTTCATCATCATCATGAGTAATCCTTTTTCCTTTCCAATTCTTATGACACTTAATTCCAAAATGATTATTTGAGCGGATTGCTAAAGGACTTCTACCACTACCAGATTCTAAAATTCCTTGTGCCAAAGTTATACTTGCAGGAATTTTATAATGATGCATTTCTCTAACCGCAATAGGAGCAAACTTCTCGATATATTGCTTTGTGGTAAGTGTAATACGTTTTGAAGTTACTTTTTTATTTTTCTTCGGAACGTCTAACTGATGTACTTTTCTCTTGTTACTACGAATTGGTTCATCTATAACAACTCTTTTATCAGGAACTTTTGTAACTAATGGTTTTTTTGAACCACAGCTTGTTATGATTAGTGTTATACCTAATAAAATAAATATTCGTAGTTTCATTGTCGTAATTTAATTAAATCTAAGTTCTTCTTTCTTAATTTAGTATTAAAACCGTGTATTCCTTGTAAGCCTCCAGTATGAATTGCTAATATTTTACTTCCTGATTCAAAATAACCTTCTTTTACACGATTTAATATTTTGTATATCATTTTACCTGTATAAATAGGATCCAACAATACATTTGTTTCTCTGTAAAAATCATTTATGAAACGAATAAGATCAGTATTATATTTCCCATAACCACCGAAATGATTTTCAGAAATAATTTCCCAGCCTTCTTTAGGCTCTACATATTTTACTACTTCATCATTCAAAAAATCTCCTTTTAAAGCAGAAAAACCCAGTATTTGTTGGTCTGACCATTTTGACCTTATAATTCCAGCTATTGTTCCACCTGTTCCAACAGCTGTACAAATATACTTGAACTTTTTATCTTTAGTCGTCAGAATTTCTTCACATCCTTTAATTGCTAGATCATTGGTACCACCTTCTGGAATAAGATAAAAATTCCCATATTTTTCTTTCAGACTTGAAATATATGATGGTTCATTTTTCTCTTTATAAGTTGCTCTACTAACAAATTCAAATCTCATACCATTTATATGAGCTTCATATAGTGTTTTGTTTTCTTTTATTACTTGTTCAAATTTATCTTCAAGCTCTTCTCCTCGTATTATTCCTATCGTTTGTATACCTGAGATTTTCCCTGCTACCGCAGTTGCTACTATATGATTAGAAAAAGCACCTCCAAAAGTTAAAATGGTATTTTTATTTTGTTTTTTTGCTTCTTGAATATTAAATTTTAATTTTCTAAACTTATTTCCAGATACAAACTCATGAATTTTATCTTCTCGTTTTATCCAAAGTTCTACTTTCTTTGCTTTTAAAAGTGGTAACTCTATTTGTTCATTAAATGTTTGTATTTCTTGTGTAAACATATACTAGAAGTTCCCTATCTTTTCTTCTACTTCTTCCCACTCAAGCATTAAGTCTTCTAATTCTTTTTTCTTGGCTTTATATTTATCAAAAAAATTAGGTTGTGAAGAAACTTCATCATAATTATTGGCTAAATCTAGATCTGTTTGAGCTATTTTCTTTTCTAATTCTGAAATTGAATTTTCGATTTTAGAGGATCTATTTCTTAACTTTTTTAATTCTTTCTCTTCCTCTCTTGATAATTTATGCGCTTCTTTCTTTGTCGTATCTTTTTCTTTTACAACTACTGTTCTTTTTTCAGCTTCCCTTAAATTTTCAATCTTATGTTGTTCCAAGAAGTAATCAATATCTCCTAGATATTCTTTAATCTCTTTATCTTTAAAACCATATACTGTTTTTGTAAGTCCTTGTAAAAAATCTCTATCATGTGAAACTATTATTAAGGTTCCTTCAAAGTTTTGTAATGCTTGTTTTAAAACGTTTTTAGAAGCTATATCAAGGTGATTCGTAGGCTCATCCATTATTAAAACATTGAATGGAGATAATAATAATTTACATAACGCCAATCGATTTCGTTCTCCTCCAGATAAAACTTTAGCTTTTTTATCTACTGCTTCACCTCCAAATAAAAATGCACCAAGCATATCGCGAACCTTAACTCTATTCCCATCATTTGCAGACTCTTCCATAATCTCCAAAACCGTCTTTTCTGGTGGTAGATGCTCTGATTGATTTTGCGCAAAGTAACCTACTTCAACATTATGTCCTAATTTTAAATGACCTTCAAAGGGAATTTCTCCAACCATCATTTTAGCAAGTGTAGATTTTCCTTGTCCGTTTTGACCTACAAATGCTATTTTACTATTACGCTCAATTAATAAATCTACATTTTGCAGTACTTGTTTCTCTCCATAATTCTTAGCCAGATCTTCTGCTTCTACTACAATCTTTCCTGGCTCTTTAGATATTGCAAAACGTACATTCATTACAGCATTATCATCTTGGTCTACCTCTATACGCTCTACCTTGTCTAGCTTTTTTATAAGAGATTGTGCCATGGAAGCTTTATTCGCTTTAGCTCTAAACTTTTCTATTAGTTTCTGAGTATGTTGAATTTCTTTCTCTTGATTCTTCTGCGCTTGTAATTGCTTTTCTTTTATATCTGCTCTTAATTCTAGAAATTGAGAATATGGCTTTTTATAATCATAAATTTGACCTAATGAAATTTCTATAGTTCTGTTAGTTACATTATCTAAAAACATTTTATCATGAGATACTAGAACTATTGCTCCAGAATAATTTTTTAGAAAGTTTTCTAACCAAATGATAGATTCTATATCTAAATGGTTTGTTGGTTCATCTAGTAATAATATATCGTTATTCTGGAGCAGTAATTTAGCCAATTCTATACGCATTCTCCAACCTCCAGAGAATGTATCTGTTAGTTTATCAAAATCCTCTCTTTGAAAACCTAATCCTTGTAATATTTTTTCTGTATCTCCTTGATAATTATACCCCCCTAAAAGCTCATATCGCTCAGTAAGTTCATTAAGGTCTATAATTAATTGATTGTAGCTTTCACTTTCATAGTCTGTTCGCTCAACTAACTGTGTATTTATATTTTCAAGCTTGCCTTCTATTTCTTTGATTTCTTCAAATGCTTGATATGCTTCTTCTAGTATTGTTCTTCCTTGGACAAAATCAATATCTTGACGTAAAAATCCTATTTTAATATCTTTATCAAAAGCCATTGTTCCTCCACTACTTTCGATATCTTTAGATAATACTTTTAGTAATGTAGATTTTCCTGCTCCATTTTTTCCTATTAATCCAATACGATCACCTTTTGTTAATTTAAAAGTAATACCTGAAAACAGGTCGGTTCCCATAAAAGTAACCGTTAAGTTATGTACATTCAGCATAAGTATCAATAATTATCTTCATAAAGTAAGCACATTTTATACGCTAGCTTACATTATGAAGTTTTTTTTTCAGAAATTTGTACAAACTTACAAAACTGCACTAGTTTTACGTATTAAAATCAATAGAAAGTATGTTTAAAAAAGGATCAAAACTATATAGCATTTTTAATAATAAGTGCCCGAGATGTAATAACGGAGACTTTTTTAAATATAAGGCTTCTTTTAACCCAAAAAAAGTTACTACACTTCACGAAAACTGTTCCCATTGTGGCTTAAAATATATGATGGAACCTTCTTTCTTTTTTGGTGCAATGTATGTTAATTACGCATTAGCTGTAGCCCTTTTTGTAGCTATTTTTATAATTGCTAAAGTATTCTTTGGATTAAGTATTTTATATAGCTTTATTACTATCGTAGTTATATCTTTATTAGTAACGCCAATAACATTACGTTTATCTAGAATTATCTGGATAAATATTTTCGTTAGTTACAATAAAAAATATGTCAAGTCAAAAGAAGCTTAATTTGTAAACAGCTTTTGAAATCGCTCGATGTTTATTTCTTTATCTAATTGTTGACCATTTTCTAAATGATTATATAGATTATTTGCAACTGTTGGTGCTATCATAACACCTCTAGATCCAAAACCGTTTAAAACACTTAATTTTGAATATTTAGGATGTACTCCTACTAAAGGCCTTCTATCTCTCACTGTTGGACGAATCCCGGCAGTTTGATCTACTATTGAGAACGGAACTGTAATGGTTTTTTGAAGTTTCTCCAACAATTCTTTCTTCCCTTCTTCTGTTATTGTTTGTGTTTTATCTTCTCTATTGAATGTAGCACCTACCTTGTAAAGATCATTCCCTAAAGGAAGTACGAATACAGATGATTTCAGCATGAAATCTATCTTCAATTCAGGTGCTTTAATAGTAATAATTTCGCCTTTGGTTCCATTTAATGGTAGATAATTGAAGTAAGGGTTTGATTTAATTCCAAAGCCTTCGCAAAAAACGATTCTGCCCGACTCTATATTTTTATATTGAACATTTTCATCTTTTATGTAGAGATCATCGTATTCAAATTTTGAATATTTCATTAAGTTTTGCTCTTTTAAGAAAAGCCTATATCTTTCTACTAATTTCTTTGTATCAATTCGTCCTGTTCGTATTAGTTCACCGAATCCATGCACTCCTATAACTCCTTTAATTTTATCTCTTAATATCTGAGGATTCATGTATAAAGAAAGTTTTGGTTTATCTGAAGCTTCGAACCAATTATTTTGATCTGCTACAGAATTAAATACCTTTCTAGCACTAAATTTTGTATCAAAATCTTCGTTAAACCTTTCTTCAATTTTATTATAAAAAGGCATTGCATATTCAATTTGCTCGTGACCGTTCCAAACAGGAGTAAATCGTTTTACAATTACAGGATTATATGTTCCGCTAGCAACACTAGAGGAAGTTTGTGAGTTATTCTCAAAAACAATAAACGTTTTATTATTCTTTATTAGTTGCTCAACAAAGGCCAATCCCGCTAAGCCTAACCCTACAATTATGTAATCAACTTTCATTATTCAAAAGTACATATTATCCATAAAAAAAGCGCTCTGAAAAACATAGCGCTTATATATTATATAATATCACATTTAGAACTTTAATAGTTTTCTGTATTTATGACACTATTTTGTTCTTTATTGTCTTTAGAAATTTTCAGCTCTCCAAGCATCACAAAACTCCCAACAAGAATTTACATTTGGGAAACCGTCAAAATCAACACCTCTGAAAAGTTCTTGACCTCCTCCTGGTTTACCACACCTACAATTACCCGCAGCATAAATAGAAACTAAATTTTCTTTCGACAACTTTTTTACTCCTTTTAAATCTAAAATGTTTTCTAACATAATTCTTTTTTTTTTAATTAATATTTCTGTTCATAGTTCATAGGAATTTGATCAGGACTCGATAGTAACGTTATAAATATATATTAATTATGTAAAAAAAATAAGGTTAAGTTAAAAAATTAACATAACCTTATTATAAAGTTTATTTGCAATCAAAAAAATTAATAGTTCCACATATCCATTTCACGGTTACGTATTCCTTCTTTAATTCTATCAGCTTCCAATAATTGAAATAATGAGTTTCCTCTAATATAGTCAGCAATCTTTCTGTCTCCGTAAAGATTTTCCTCTTTAACGATTGTAGAGTTAAAACGGCGTGCATTTAACAAGTTATCATAAGATATTGGATGCGCCGAATTCTTCGGATTAAATACTTTTGACGAATGTAAAACATCACGAGCATCTGGAAAAAACACCCAAAATAGCTCATAAATATTATCACTATCATCTATTTCATCAACACCCATAACTTGTACATCAGGTCCCATAGGAGCCAATGCTAACATACGGTATTTAAGCTCTCCTTGACGTTTATCAAAATACCAGATTCCTTTGATTAGGTACCCTTTTATATCTTGTGACTGTACATAATAAGGATCAGAATACCCTCCTTGCTCTTCACCGCCATCAACCTCTCTTATATTTTCTGTCATCTGCTTTATTTCCTTCATACCTATTTTAGTCGTGAAATAAGAATCTTGATAAACTTCTTTTATTTTACCTTCTTTGATACCCTTCATTAAAGTGTCAAATAAAGAACGCCTACTATTAGATGTACTCGTAGTATCAATTGGATAATAGTAAGGTAAATTGATTTTTTGGTTTAAATCTACGAACTCCCATACTACTTTTGACCATAATACATCTCGATCACTGATATAGCCATATGGTAACGGCTTCTCATCATCAGAATCAATTTGAGCCTGTGTCTTTACACCAATCGCCTCTACTTTCTTAGCATTTAATAGATTGGCTTGAGCAGAAACTACTCCATAAGTAGCTAGTGCTATTGTAACCATATAAAAACGCTTCCAATTCATACTCTTTGATTTTTAATTATTAATTTGATACTTTAATTACAACAGGAAGTACCTTTTTTAATTTATACCCTGATGTAGTTGCTTGAATATCGTAAATTGTGATTTGATCACCACGTCTTGCTTTTGCAATTGCTTGTTTCGCTCTTGCATTCATACCTGTACCTGAAACTGGAATAGCTACTTGACCTGGCACCTTAATTTTAAAAGAAGACACTTTAAGTGTTAAATCGAATAAGAAATCTGGTAAACCTGCACCAACTCTAGTTTTTGCTACACTTTGTTTTGGCATAGAAACTGTACCAAACTGACCTCTTATCATACCTACTGCTGGTGGAATATCTTTAATTCTAAACTTCTTATTAGAACTAACTTTTGTTCCTCCAGGTAGTGTTCCAGTAACTCTAATAGTTACTTCGTTACCTTTTCCAGGTCTCATGATATAACTATCTCCTTTAGACCTTTTTAATCCTGCTGCAGAAGCTACTACCTTATTAGACGGTACACCTGGCATAGAAATAGTCATTGGGTTTGCTAAACCACGATAAACTGCATTCATTTTATCAGCTGAAATTACAGCTTCATTTGGTTTAGGTATTACAGAATAACCTCCTTTGATAGGAATTTCAACTAAAGAATCATTTTCTTTAAAGAAAAAACTACCTTTTAGTTCCTTGTCACCTACACCACCAGCTGGCCCGTCTAATAAAACTTGACCTGCTTTTATTTTATCTTCTGGCCAATCTTTGCCATTAATAACTACTTTTTCTGCAGTTAAATTCGGATCATTTTTACCTAATACAATTTTACCAGATAACTTTTCTCCAGGATAATATGCATTCTTTTCGAAAACTACCATTGCATCGTAGTTTGTCATAGAAACTGCTTTTGTTAACTCTCCTTGTAATAATGCAGATAATGCATCAGACTCTGTAGCTTTTATATCTGCTTGAATCTGAGTTAATTTTGTTAATGAAGCAATTAATGGAAAACCTTCGTAATGATAGTTTAACCAATTTAACTGTAATCCTTCTTTATTCTTAACAGGATCTGTATTGAAACGAGACTTTACAACACTTGCAATTTCTCTTTCACCTAAAAGATCAACAGAGCTGTTTCTAAAGTCGTCCATCTTTGAGATGAATTCTTTTCCTTCAGCACTAATTGTACCTCCTTTAAAGAAATAATTATCTAGAAAATCTGTTTTACTCATAGATTCATAAGCAGTTTTATCTTCTAAATCTGCTGTCATTTTAGACTTTAAATCTTCTAAATATGTGTAAAATTCGTCCGCTTTAACTCTTAAAGAATCAGTTTTTTCTTTAGCTTCTCCGTATTGCTTTTCTTGTTCAGCTGCTTTCTGAGCTAGATTCTCGTAAGCTGCTTTATTTGTAACAGTTGCTCTTTCATTAGCATCTGTTAACTTTTCTTTCATTAGTCCAAATGCAGATAATACTTCTGTACTTGTCGTCATTGCTAACATCGCAAGGAATACAAGGTACATCAGGTTAATCATCTTCTGCCTTGGAGATTGTTTTCCGCCTGCCATAATTTTTTTCCTAAATTAGTTTGTTTAGTTTATACTTAATTTTTTGAACTAAAATTATTTGCTCATTGCAGAAAGCATTCCACCATATACTCCATTTAATGAAGATAAGTTTGTTGCTAACGATTTCATTTGCTCTTGTAAACGTTGAGAGTTTTCTACCATTGCAGTATTTAATTCAGACTGCTTAGAAGCGTTCTCAACTTGTGTTTGATATAATCCATTTAAAGAAGCCATTTGAGAAGCTGCTTTAGACATTTGCTCATTGTAATTGTTTGTAGCAGAAATAGATTGAGATGCAGATGCTAATGGCTCAACCGCTCCTTGGAAATCTTTGATACTGCTTCCTAAACGAGATACTAATTGTGCATCTAATTTAGCTTCTTTTAAGATATTATCTAATTTCTGAGATAATAATGACTGAGCTTCCTCTGGAGTTGCTTCTTTTTCTTTTTTACCTCCTCTACCTGATGATGTACCATCAGCTAATTCTGGGTATACTTTTGTCCAATCTAAGTCTTCTTCTATTGGTTCAAATGCTGACAAAGCAAAAACTAATGCTTCTACTGCCATACCTATTGTAAGCATTATTCCACCACTAATAGGACCTATACTATAGTGCTGAATTTTAAATAGTGCACCAACAATTACGATTGCGGCTCCTAAACCGTAAGCCATGTTGAATAATCTTTTAGTAGATTGTGATTGTGCCATAATTCTGAATTTTTGTTTATTTATTAATTAGGGATTTGTAATATACTTATTTATTGTTTTTTTGTACCTAGGTAATCTTGCACAGTTCTAAAACCTATATAACTTCTTGCCGTGTCTGCATACTCCCAGTCACGAGAACCAACTTCTAAAAAGTAAGCCACGTCTTTCCAAGATCCTCCACGAACAATTTTTCGTCTATTCTCTCTGTTTTCTACATTTGGATTCATTGTAGATCCCATGTAGTATGACATTTGATTGTAAGCTGTGTTAGTCCATTCTGAAACATTTCCAGCCATGTTATACAATCCGAATCCGTTAGGGTTGTATGAAACCGCTTCTACAGTATACAGTGCTCCATCGGCTGCATAATCTCCACGAACTGGTTTAAAATTCGCTAAAAAACATCCTCTATCACTTGTAGTACTCGGTCCACCCCATGGGTATTTTGCATAATCCAGTCCACCACGTGCAGCATATTCCCATTCTGCCTCTGTAGGTAATCTAAAAGCTGGAACTAAACCTAACTTCTTTTTTGATCTTTGGTATGAATTTTTATTCTTTGTTCTCCAATGACAAAACGCTTGTGCTTGTTTCCAACTTACACCAACTACTGGGTAACCTTCATAAGCTTTATGAGCAAAGTATTCTTGGTGCATTGGGTCATTGTACGAATAATTAAAATCTTTTATCCATGCTGTTGTATCTGGATAAACATTTAATGTTTCATCTTTGAGAAATGCTTTTCTATTTTTTCCAGTTCTTGCAGCCTCTTCATTGTCAAACCAAAAATATCTGTAATTTAATAGTTTTGTATTAAATGATCTTATTCCATTAAGTGATTCATCTTTCTTTATATATAATGAATCCATTACCTCAACATAATCTTCATCTGGATAATCTTCTCTATTCCATATTAATTCTTCTTCCCAGTTTAATGGTTTAATAGAATCTATACCTTCACCCACTTCATAGTAGTTTTCCCTCATGTATTTTTCATAAGGAGACTCACTAACTGTATCTTTAGAAGCAAACGCATACGACTGAATACCTTCAGCTCTTTTAGGTTCTCCTTCTACATCAGAATCTCCAGAAGCAAATTCTGCTTGATATGCTAATTTAGTTCTCACTACAGAATCTCTAACCCAATTAACGAATTGTTTGTATTCGCTGTTAGTAACTTCAGTTTCATCCATATAAAACGGTTGAACCGTTACTGTTCTTGTTGGAGCGTTCATGGCTCCTAAAGGATCTTCGTCTTGTTTACCCATAGTAAACGAACCTCCTTTTATAAAAACCATACCATATGGCTTTTCTGCAAACCATTTTCTTTTAGATTTAACACCAACAAGCTCTCCTCTATCGTTGTTTGAGCCACAACTATAAACGACTGCTAATATCAGGGCAAATAATGCTACTTTCTTCATGTTTTCTCTATTAAAAAGTTCGTAACTTTTTTATTATGAATTATATATTTTATCAACATTTACTAATCAAGGGATGCAAATATAAGTTTTTTATACAAGTTTTTGCTGTGCTTTATACCATCTTTCGGGAATTTTTTGATCTAAAGCCTTCACATAGTCTTGATATGCACAAGGTATTAACGCATGTCTCTTATATTTATTATCCGAGATTAAATTTATCTCCATCCACCATCTTCCACTTTTATCACTCTTATAAAAATTAATCAGGTCATCATCTTCAAAGATAACACTGAATTTCTGATAACTTTCCTTTGTTGAATATGGGTAATCTTTTGCTCTGTAATTAACACCTTCAATAAAATACCATATCGATTGTGCAATTAAATTAGCTGTTTGATTTCCTATATCGAACAAGCTGTTATATTCATAGACACCAAAAGAAGTGACTTTGTCACTTATTCCTGCATATCTAGCTATTGAACATAACTGTACTCCGTTGAATCCATTAGGATTTGCATTATTGTTTGCTGGTGCATCGCTTTGTTGTATGCTTCCAACATCTATACTTACAATATCTGCATCTCTTAATATTGGTTCAATTAGTTCAACATTCTTAACTTCTCCTAATCTATAAGCATCAAAATATAAATTTTGAAGCAAGTTAATCTCTTCTTGAGAATTAAAATATGTTTGATATCCCACGTTACTATAATTGAATAAATTATTAGGTTCTTCCATAATAATTTTACTCAAAAATGACTCTGAACTTAATTCGTCTTCCAATGTTCCCAGATCGAAATGACTATCGATAGCGACCAAATTTACTGTTTGTTCTAAACTATCGTATCCTCTATAATTTGCGTAAGTCAAATCTTGACTTCCACCTATTAAAACCACTAATATATTATTTTTTATTAAAAAGGACATTACTTCTGATAACGCAAAATAAGTATCTCTTACTGTGTTACCTTGTTCAATGTTTCCTATATCAGCTATTTTAACATTCCAGTTTCCTGGAAACAACTTATATAAACCTTGTCTTATTTTTGAAATATCTTCACCGCAGCCTTGGTTATTAACTCCATTTCTACCTTCTTTAACACCTAATATAACAATACCAACATCATCAAGATCAGGCATGCCTGATTCTGAAGAATGTATTTGAATGTTCATACCTAACGACTTAGGTGATTGCATAATTATATTTGCAAAAACCTCATTAGATATTGGTGATAAAAAATCGGTATTCATTAATTTTGGGGATTAGTGAATGGGGGCAAGATATAAATTTATTTCTTTTTAGCAGTCTTTCCCTTAGTTTTTTTATTTTTTTCAACTAATTTAAGTGCATCCTCTTTTGAAAGCTTCTCTATTTCAGTGGTTTTAGGTAACTCTACCTTAACTTTACCTTTTATAACATTGAACCTACCCCATCTTGCTTTCTCTACTCTTACACCTATATCTTCCCAGTTATGAATTATTTTTTCACGTTCTTTTTTCTTCTTGTCTTCAATTAATTCTTCTAAATCTGACTGTGTTAAGTTATCAAAGTCATATTTTTTATTCACATTAATAAACATACTATTCCATTTGATGTAAGGTCCAAAACGACCAACACCTTTCTGGATAGGAAACTCTTCATAGTGACCAATAGGAGCATCTGCTTTTCTTTTGGCTTCAATAAGTTCTATAGCTCTATCTAAATCGACATCCATTGGATTTTCACCTTTATCTAGAGAAACATACATTTTATCAAAACGAATAAAAGGACCATACCTACCATTAGAAACAGAAACCTCTACATCTTCGTAACTACCAAGTGTTTTTGGTAATTTAAATAAATCCATAGCTTCTTCATACGTAATCGTTCCCATATTTTGGTCTGCTTGTAAGCTAGCAAACTTTGGCTTTTCTTCATCTGAAACTTCTCCAATCTGAATCATTGCTCCAAACTTACCTAGTCTTACATATACATTCTTACCAGAGTCTGGATCTACACCTAATAGTCTTTGTCCGCTTGCTCTTTCCGCATTTTCAGCTACATCTTTAACTACGGGATGAAAATCTTTGTAGAAATCTTTAATCATAGACGTCCAGTTTTCCTTTCCTTCAGCTATATCATCAAAATCTGATTCAACCTGAGCAGTAAAACCATAATCTAATATTGCTGAAAAATGATCTACAAGAAAATCATTTACAATATTACCTATATCTGTAGGCATTAACTTCCCTTTATCTGCACCAACTTTCTCGGTTAATTCTTGTTGAGAAATTGAATTGTCTTTTAGTGTAATTTGAGTATAATGTCGTTCAACACCTTCTGCTACTCCTTTCGCCACATAACCTCTTCTCTGGACGGTAGAAATAGTTGGTGCATAGGTAGATGGACGACCAATTCCTAACTCTTCTAATCTTTTAACTAATGATGCTTCTGTATATCGAGATGGCGGACGTGTATATCTTTCTGTTGCTGTTATGTAATCATTATTTAATACTTCACCAATATTCATCTTAGGAAGCATTCCTGCTTGCTCTTCATCTTCATTATCTGTACCCTCTAAGTATACTTTAAGAAAACCATCAAACGTTATTACTTCTCCATTAGCTATAAAAAGCTTTTCATTTTTATTGTTCTCTATTTTGACATTTGTTCGTTCTAATTGAGCATCACTCATTTGAGAGGCTACGGTGCGTTTCCATATCAAACTATATAATCTATTCTGATCATAATCGATTGATACTTCATGGTTTTCCATGTTAGTTGGCCTTATCGCTTCGTGAGCTTCTTGAGCTCCTTTAGATTTCGTAGAAAAATTACGAGGTTTACTGTATTGTTTACCATAAGAATTTGTTATTTCTTCCTCTGCAGCACTCATGGCCTCCGAAGATAAATTAACACTATCTGTCCTCATATAGGTTATCAATCCAGCTTCATATAAGCGCTGTGCTATCATCATTGTTTTAGCTACAGGAAAACTTAATTTCCTCGAGGCTTCTTGCTGTAATGTTGATGTTGTAAATGGTGCAGCTGGAGTTTTCTTTGCTGGTTTAGTTTGCAAATCAGCTACATTGAATTCCGCAGTTAAACATGAGTTTAAAAATTGTTCAGCATCCTCCTTCTTCGTAAAGTTTTTAGCTAATTTTGCCTTAAATTTCTTACCATCAATATTTATAAATTCGGCGTCAATCCTGTAAGAAGCTACGGGAGTAAATCCGTCAATATCTCTTTCTTTCTCTACAATTAATCGAACCGCTACAGATTGTACTCTACCTGCTGATAATCCTGCTTTGACTTTACGCCATAAAACAGGCGACAACTCATATCCTACAATTCTATCTAAAACTCTTCTTGCTTGTTGGGCGTCTACTAAATTGTAATTTATTGATCTCGGGTTTTCAATTGCTTTTAGAATGGCATTCTTTGTTATAGAGTTAAAAACAATTCGTTTCGTATCCTTATCTTCTAACTTCAATTGTTCTGCTAAGTGCCATGCAATAGCTTCTCCTTCTCGATCTTCATCGGAAGCTAACCACACAGTTTCTGCTTTCTTTGCTAAATCTTTAAGTTTTTTAACTAAAGCTTTTTTATCCGAAGAAACGATATATTTAGGATTGAAATCTCCTTCAACATCCACACCTAACTCTTTAGAAGGTAAATCAGCTATGTGTCCAAAACTTGATTCAACTCTAAAATCTTTACCTAAAAACTTTTCTATAGTTTTAGCTTTCGCAGGTGACTCAACAATTACTAAATTTTTTGCCATTTATAAATTTCAATTATCAATTTTCACACCTAATATATGATAGATGCTTCAAGATTGCAAAAGTAGATACTTTTTTTTTATTAAAAATTCTTTTGTGAGAATTAACGGTAAATTAAACTCCAAATACTTTTTCTAAATCATTCCCTACTTATAAAAACCCCTATAAATTGAAGTATCAGAATATTTCATACAGCCAGTTTTAACAGTAGATCTGTAAAGTATCTTCAAAAGGACTTTTTATATTTGAATGATCTTTTTAGTTCCTTCCGTTTAATGAAATAACTTAGAAATTTCACCCAAGAATAAAACAAGTAATAAACCTTCTTTTCTAAAATATTAAAATTATGACAATTTGTCATAAAATATTAAATTTGGTTGTATCTTTGCCCACTACTTATTCACGATTATAGATTCATGGAACAGATTGAAAAAGTCATAGACGAAAATAAACAAGGTAAAGCTTTATTAACTAAGCAAAAAAATGGAAATGCGAAAAAGCTTTTCATAGAAAGTTACGGCTGCCAAATGAATATGAATGATAGCGAAATAGTTGCTGCAATTCTTGCTGAAGAAGGTTTCAATACCACCTCAAATATGGAGGAAGCAGATTTGGTATTAGTGAATACCTGTTCTATTAGGGAAAAGGCAGAAACAACCGTTCGTAATCGATTGAAAAAATACAATGCAATTAAGAAGAAAGTAAACCCAAAAATGAAAGTTGGTGTTTTAGGTTGTATGGCAGAGCGACTGAAGGCTAAATTCTTAGAAGAAGAAAAAATTGTTGATTTAGTTGTTGGTCCCGATGCATACAGGGATCTTCCTAATTTAGTTGAAGAAGTTGAAGCAGGAAGAGATGCAGTAAATGTTATTTTGTCAAAAGAAGAAACTTATGCAGATGTTTCGCCAGTTAGATTAAACTCCAATGGTGTTTCAGCTTTCGTTTCCATTACTCGTGGTTGTGATAACATGTGTACGTTCTGCGTCGTTCCTTTTACACGTGGTCGTGAACGTAGTAGAGATCCTAAAAGCATCCTTGAAGAAATCCAGTCAATGCAAGAGCAAAATTTTAAGGAAATCACATTATTGGGTCAAAACGTAGACTCTTATCTATGGTATGGAGGTGGATTGAAAAAAGATTTCGATAAAGCCTCAGAAATGGCTCAAGCTACAGCGGTTGGTTTTGCTCAACTCATGGACATGTGCGCTACGCAGTTTCCAAAAATGCGTTTTAGATTTTCTACGTCAAATCCGCAGGATATGACTTTAGACGTCATACATATTATGGCAAAACATAAGAATATTTGTAAATACATTCATTTACCTATTCAAAGTGGAAGTAACACCATGTTAAAAGCAATGAATCGATTACATACTCGTGAAGAGTATTTAGAGTTGATTGAAAATATTTATAAAATTATTCCTGAAATGAATTTGAGTCAGGACATGATTACTGGTTTTTGTGGGGAAACAGAGGAAGATCACCAAGATACATTAGATTTAATGAAGAAAGTAAAATATAGCTTTGGCTTTATGTTTGCTTATTCTGAGCGACCAGGAACTTTAGCTGCTAAAAAAATGGAAGATAATGTACCATTAGCAATTAAGAAAAGAAGACTCCAAGAAGTTATAGATCTTCAACAACAACATAGTTTATATAGAGCAAAACAACATGTAGGTAAGATCCAAGAAGTATTGATTGAAGGAACCTCTAAAAAATCTGATCAACACTGGAAAGGACGTAATACACAAAACACAGTAGTAGTATTTCCTAAAGAGAACTATAAAATGGGTGATTTTGTAAATGTGAAGATTGAAGATTGCACTACAGCAACACTTATAGGAACACCTGTTGGATATTCAGAAAATAACTAAACACTACTGTAAACTTAACTGAACAGAAACTCACCTCTACTCGCAAATAAACAACTAAGCAATGGAAAACTTACAAACAGTAAAGCAGCGTTTCGGAATTATTGGAAACGATTTACAACTCAACAGAGCCATAGAAAAGGCTGTGCGTGTTGCTCCTACTGACATTTCTGTTTTAGTAACTGGAGAAAGTGGTGTTGGAAAAGAAAGTATTCCTAAAATAATACATCAATTATCACATCGCAAACACGCTAAATATATAGCAGTAAACTGTGGGGCTATTCCAGAAGGAACTATAGATAGTGAATTATTTGGACATGAAAAAGGAGCTTTTACTGGTGCTACCTCAACAAGAAAAGGATATTTTGAAGTAACTGATGGAGGTACAATATTTTTAGATGAAGTAGGTGAACTACCACTAACAACTCAGGTCCGATTATTACGTGTACTTGAGAATGGGGAATTCATTAAAGTTGGATCTTCGCAGGTACAAAAAACAAATGTTCGTATTGTTGCTGCTACAAATGTAAAAATGTTCGAGGCCATCAAAAAAGGCAAGTTTAGAGAAGATTTATATTATCGTTTAAGTACTATTGAAATAGCTTTACCTCCACTTCGTGAACGAGGTGAAGACATCAATTTATTGTTTAGAAAATTCGCTTCAGACTTTGCTCAAAAAAACAGAATTCCTGTTATTCGTTTAGATGAAAATGCATCGAAATCGTTACGAAACTATAAATTCCCTGGAAACATTAGGCAACTGAAAAACATTGCTGAACAGGTTTCTATTATGGAAGAAAACAGAAGCATATCCAACGATATTCTAGTACGATATTTACCGAATTTATCTGGCAGTTTACCCGCAGTTGTTAATGAAAAATCTTCTAATAATGATTTTGCAAATGAACGTGACATCATGTACAAAATTTTGTTTGATATGAGAAACGACATCAATGATTTGAAGAAATTGACTTTAGACTTAATGCAAAATGGAAATGCACAACAAGTACAAGAAGAAAACAGAGGTCTAATTCAACGTATTTACAATAACGAAAAACCAGCATCTAGTTCTTCACATGATGTTGAAGTTGTAGAGATTCCTGAAATAGCAACACAAAGTAATTACGATTTTATTGAAACTATAGAAGAAGATGAGAGCCTTTCTTTACACGAGAAAGAAATAGAAATGATTAAGAAATCGTTAGAAAAAAACAAAGGAAAACGCAAATTAGCCGCCAAGGACCTTGGGATATCAGAACGAACCTTATATCGTAAAATCAAACAATACGATTTATAATAAAAAATCTTAATTTATAATATGAAAAAAGCTTTAAACGCATTACTCTTCTTATCAATCATAACCATTGTAACTAGTTGTGGTGTTTATTCGCTTTCTGGGGGAGATACTGGAGATGCAAAAACCATACAAGTAGATTTCTTTCCTAACCAATCCGCTTTAGTAGAACCAACTCTAAGTCAACGCTTCACACAAGATTTACAAGATCTTTTTACACGACAAACAAACCTAACGTTAACTCGAAGTAATGGTGATTTACGTTTTGATGGTGAAATTACTAATTACAGAATAACTCCAATGAGTGCAACTGCTAACCAACAGGCAGCACAAAATAGGTTGACTATTACCATTAATGTTCGCTACACCAACAAGCTTGATGAAAAAGATGATTTTGAAAAACAATTTTCATTTTACTCAGATTTTGGAGCAACTCAGCAATTATCAGGTGGTGTATTAGATGCTGCACTTACAGAAATATTAGAACGAATAACACAAGATATTTTTAACGCCTCTGTTGCAAAATGGTAAGAGATCGCTACATAAAACTTTTAAATAAACCTCAAGATCATACTCAAGAAGATACTTTAGAGTTAAAAAGTACTATTAAGAAGTATCCTTACTTCCAGTCAGCTAGAATATTATATCTAAAAGCACTTAAAGATGCTAATAGTTTCAAATATAATAATGAGTTAAAAATTACTGCAGCATATACTGCGGACAGAAGTGTGTTATTCGACTTTATAACCTCAAAGGTATTTCATGAAATTTCTATAGAAAAGGAAAGTGTTACTGAAGAGAAAGCTATTCATAAACCTTCTGATGAAAACGTAACACAGGCAGAATTAACAACTCAAGAACTTGAAATAGGAAAGCCTTTTAACTTTAATAAAAGTGAAACACACTCTTTTCAACAATGGCTACAGTTATCTGGAACAATACAAACAGTAAAGTCAGGTATTAGTCCAAAGAAAAAAACTTTACAAGACAATATTATAGATCGTTTCATATCTAGCAATCCAAAGATTCCTAAAGTAAACAAACATCAACCACTCAACGCTAAGTCTGGAGAAACACGAAAAGAACCTTCTCTAATGACTGAAACCTTAGCAAAGATATACCTCGAACAAAAGAAGTATGAGAATGCTATCAAAGCTTATGAAATTTTAAGTTTGAAATATCCAGAAAAAAGTGGTTTCTTTGCAGACCAAATTAAAAAGATACGAATTTTACAAAACATAAAATAATGACTACATACACTTTACTTTTATTATTAATCTTGATTGTAGCTGCGGCTCTAATTTTAATTGTAATGGTACAAAACCCAAAAGGAGGAGGATTATCTTCTACTTTCGGTGGCGGAAATCAAAATATTGGTGGTGTTCAAAACACAAACAATTTTTTAGATAAAACTACCTGGACGTTAGCTATTGCGATGTTTGCATTAATATTACTATCTAATTTTGCTATTCCTAGAGGGAATAGTGCTGATGCTCCAGATCTTAATAACGCTTTAGACGGAATAGAAGCTACTCCAGCAGAAACACCTTCTGAAACAGGAACAACGAAAGACTCAGTACAATAAAACGTTTTAAAACGTATATATACAATGCCAACGATGACACGTTGGCATTTTTTTTGCTTAAAACTTACATCCTAATTAACACAATGTAAAATTGTCAGTTTTGCTCTATTGGCATAATTTCTGACAAATTTAGTGTGAAACAAAAACTCAAGATTAATCAAAATTTTAAACTAAAATGGGATTAAATATTAAACCTTTAGCAGACAGAGTTCTTGTAGAACCAGCTGCAGCTGAAACTACAACAGCTTCGGGAATTATCATACCTGATAACGCAAAAGAGAAACCTCAAAAAGGTACTGTTGTTGCCGTAGGTAATGGTACAAAAGATGAACCTTTAACTGTAAAAGTTGGTGACACTGTTTTGTACGGAAAGTATTCTGGAACTGAACTAAAATTTGAAGGTAGCGATTATTTAATGATGAGAGAGTCGGATATTTTGGCGATCATCTAAATTATTTTATTTAAAAACTAAATAAACAACGAAATGGCAAAAGACATAAAATTTGATATTGAAGCTCGCGACGGATTAAAACGTGGTGTTGATGCTTTAGCAAACGCAGTAAAAGTAACTTTAGGACCTAAAGGTCGTAATGTAATTATTTCTAAATCTTTCGGAGCTCCTCATGTTACAAAAGATGGTGTATCTGTAGCAAAAGAAGTAGAATTAGAAGATGCTCTGGAAAATATGGGAGCACAAATGGTAAAAGAAGTTGCTTCAAAAACTAATGATTTGGCAGGTGATGGAACTACTACTGCTACAGTATTAGCTCAAGCTATAGTAAAAGAAGGCTTGAAGAATGTTGCTGCTGGTGCAAATCCAATGGACCTAAAAAGAGGTATTGATAAAGCTGTTGCAGCAATTACTAAAGATTTAGCTGAACAATCTAAAGAAGTTGGTGACTCTTCTGAGAAAATTCAACAAGTAGCTTCTATTTCTGCAAATAATGACGCTGTAATCGGTGATTTAATTGCTACTGCTTTTGGTAAAGTGGGTAAAGAAGGAGTTATTACAGTTGAAGAAGCTAAAGGAACAGACACTTATGTTGATGTTGTTGAAGGTATGCAATTTGATCGTGGATATTTATCTCCATATTTTGTAACTAATGCAGATAAAATGATTGCGGAATTAGAAAATCCTTATATCTTATTATTT
Source organism: Tenacibaculum sp. (assembly GCA_020629275.1). Lineage (GTDB taxonomy): Bacteria > Bacteroidota > Bacteroidia > Flavobacteriales > Flavobacteriaceae > Polaribacter. The sequence goes on from JAHDDQ010000009.1 coordinate 22,086, forward strand.
GATAAAAAGATTTCTAACCTACAAGAAATTCTTCCAATTTTAGAGCCTGTTGCTCAATCTAGCCGTCCATTATTAATTATTGCTGAAGATGTTGATGGACAAGCATTAGCTACATTAGTTGTAAATAAATTAAGAGGTGGTTTAAAGATTGCTGCTGTAAAAGCTCCTGGTTTTGGAGACAGAAGAAAAGCAATGTTAGAAGACATCGCTATCTTAACTGGTGGTACCGTTATTTCTGAAGAAAGAGGTTTCTCATTAGAAAATGCTACACTAGATTTATTAGGAACTGCCGAAACAGTAACTATCGATAAAGACAATACTACCGTAGTAAATGGTGCTGGTGAAGAAGAGCAAATTAAAGCTCGTGTAAATCAAATAAAAGCACAAATCGAAACTACTACATCTGACTATGATCGTGAGAAATTACAAGAACGTTTAGCTAAATTAGCTGGTGGTGTTGCTGTATTATATGTTGGTGCTGCTTCTGAAGTAGAAATGAAAGAAAAGAAGGATCGTGTAGATGATGCTTTACATGCAACTCGTGCAGCTGTAGAAGAAGGTATTGTTGCTGGTGGTGGTGTTGCTTTTGTTCGTGCTAAAAAAGTATTAGAGTCTTTAACATCTGATAATTTAGATGAAACTACTGGTATTCAGATTGTAAATAAAGCTATTGAGTCTCCTTTACGTACTATTGTTGAAAATGCTGGTGGTGAAGGTTCGGTTGTAATTAACAAAGTACTAGAGGGTGAAAAAGATTTTGGATTTGACGCAAAATCTGAAACTTATGTAGATATGTTAGAAGCAGGTATTATCGATCCTAAGAAAGTAACTCGTGTTGCTTTAGAGAATGCTGCATCTGTTTCTGGAATGATCTTAACTACTGAATGTGCTTTAGTTGACATTAAAGAAGATGCTCCTGCTGGTGGCGGAATGCCTCCAATGGGTGGTGGAATGCCAGGAATGATGTAATTGGTTTTTCACAAATAACAATATATTCTTACGAATATATATTGTTAGCGTATAAATATAAAAGAAGCAATCTCAACATGAGGTTGCTTTTTTATATTTATACATGTAAGAACAAAACAGGTATTCTATTTTATAGACATGAAATTATATTTATTACTATTTATATTCGTTTTCTCAAACGTATACACTCAAGAATTAGTTGAAATTGAATCGAAAGATACTTCTCACAAATTCCCTGTACTGAAATATAACGAGTTTCCTCATATTGAAGAAAAAGTAAACTCCTTTCTGCAATTGAAATATCTACTCCATCTTCCAAGTAAGTTTAAAGAAAATCCTTTTGAAATAGTAACCAATCCAAAGAAGGTTAATCAAGTATATCATTATGAGTCTTGGAAACATCTAAAACGTAATAAAAATATTTTACGCATACAGCTAAATGGTAAAATTGCCAGTAAAGAAGAGCCTTTTGAATACATTCAACATTTTGATTTAAGAAACGGGGATTTTTTTAGTTTTAACGATCTATTCAGTGAAAAAGGGTTGCAAATAATTCAAAAAGAAATAGCAGAAAAAATTAAAATTATTGTAAATAAAAACAATCTTTCTACTTCAGAATATAAATCCAAGCCCCATCATGAATTCTTGGAAAATAAATTAGTTATCACTCTTCCAAAGACTAAAAAAGAACAACTAATATTTTCTTACACTGAATTAAAGACTTTATTGTCTGATTATGGTGTAAACCTACTCTTTCCTTCCAAAGAAATATTTAGAAGGCCAGATATAGCAAACAAACTATTAAGAGGAGAAGGAGTCACCAATAAAGGGACAAAATATGAACGTAAACTAAACTACAACATATTAATTTTCGATATTTCTAAAGACGGAAAAGCTTCTATTTACAGATGGAAAGAATCTTTAAAAAATGCAGAAGAATATTTTGAAGCATCAGTAATTGATAATACTATTCAAGCTGATGATATTATTTGGGATAAAAGATCTAAAAGAAAAGTTCATTTAATGTATAGTTTACATTTAGAAAAATCAAGTAATAATGATTGGAGCGGTAAGTTGCAATTAGGTTCGCCTAGCTATTCTTTGACTTTTAAAGAATATTAAAAGAATGGACTATTGTTATATTTAAAACTAAAATAAAACACTTAAAAGTGTCGTAATAGTACTCAAGCGAAGAATAGACATAACCTGTGAGTGTCTCTAAAAGTTCACAGTTATATTAAATTATAAATATTTCAATCATGAAAAATCTAAAAAAAATTGGAACAGTTTTAAATAAAACTGAACAAAAAAAAATCTCAGGAGGTTTTAATCTTGATAGGTGTGTTGGCAAACCAGTTTTTGGAGAGTGCGCACCAAACCCTAATCCATATGCCGTTCCAGACCCTTGTATAATCTGTATAAACTAGGTTATTATACAAAACTCTCTCAAAGGTTTTTATTATGTTTCAAAACCTCTGAGACAGTTTTTAAATATTTTATTCTTTTTTATGGTGATTTTCTATTATTTCAGTATCTCTATACTTACAACAAGGATGTAATGATGCGTAAGCTTCTTCTGATGCTTTAAATTCTTTCGTATCGTGACCTACATTAGCCAAGTTTTGGCAAACTATCTTTTCACTAGTTTTTCTTTCATCCATTATAAGCATTAGCTGATGAGAAGTAACATTCCAATTTGCATATTTTACTCCTTTAGTATTTAACGCTGCTTTTTCTATTCGTTTTTTACACATCATACAAACACCATCAACTTCAACAACTAATTTTGCATTTCTTTTCTTCTTTTGGGCTTGTGTCGCTGTAATTGTAAACAAAAGACACATTACTGTGATTAATTTCTTCATTTCTAATTAATTTAAATTTTATGTATTTTCTTTAATTTATCTTAAATCTAAAACCTGCATAATAACTACTACCAAAAACTGGAGCGTATACTATTGTACTATCAAAATTTGCTCCAAAAGGATTTTCACTTCCTAATATTGGGTTTTTCTGCTGTACATTGGTCATGTTTTCTCCTCCTAAATACACTTCAAACTTTTCAGAAAAAACCTTAGTGATTTGCATATTTAGTAAATTATATCCTGTTGAATAATCTGGTAGTTGTGTAGCGTTTAAGCTTGTATCTGGTAAGCGTTGTTTTCCTATAAAATTATATGTTGCATCAAACTTCCATTGAGATCCGTTTTCTTTCTTATTAGTTTTAGCTGAAGTATTCACGAAAAAACGATGTCTTGGTTGAATAGGCTTGGATAAATTTCCTGATTCATAATCAGTCGTAACATCAAAGAACTTATAAGCCAATCTTAAATCTAAATTATGATGTGCTTGATAACTTGTCTCTATTTGAAAGCTATTCGCTATACTTTCTCCTTTTAAATTATAAAATGATATTTGTTGCGCATTTTCCCAATCTACAACAATTTGGTTTTCAAAATTAGTTTGATAAAAATCAAATGAAATATCTCCCTTCTTATCAAACAATCGAAAACCTTGTAAAAAAGAAATACCATAATTCCAAGCTATTTCAGGGTTAAGACCATAAATATTACCCCCAGATCCGTTAATATTTATTTGCCTAGAAGAAGCAAATAATTGTTGATTTTCTGCAAAAATATTAGCACTTCTTTTTCCTCTACCTACAGAAGTTCTTAACACTCCTCGCTCCCAAGGCACGTATCTTAAATGTAGCCTAGGAGTTATAAAGGTACCTAATAAATTATGATGATCTAATCGCATACCCAATGTAGCACTGAAGTTTTCTGTATTATCATATGCATATTCAAAAAAGGCTCCAACTGAATTTTCATTTCTCCCGAAAGAAGTTGTTTCTACTAATTCATCGTAACTGTCGTATGTAAAACTTATACCTGTCTTAAACTTATGACGCGTATCTCCAATGATTGAATTGAACATAAAGTTTGAATATATACTTTGGTGGTTAATCTCATAATTTCTCAATCCAAAATAAGATTCTTGATCGTGTCCGCTGTAAGCTATTTGTAAGCCCATACTTTGAAAAGGAAGTTCTGGAAAAACATACCCTAATTTACCTGAAAAATCGAACCTATTGGTTTTAATTTCACTACCCCAAATTGTATTAGATCGCTTGTCTTTTTCTGGATTAAAATCTAACTGTCCTGTTTGTTTTCTATCATCTAAAAATCTTAGATTCAAAAAACTTACCCATCCAGTTTCATTATCTGTAAATTGCCAGCGATTCATTACGTTAATTTGCTCTGCTAATGGCGTATCCAAGAAGTTATCTCCGTTGTTATCAAATTTTTCTTTCCTTATATTTCCATGAACATATAAACCCGTTTGCCACTTTTTATTAATCTTCTGGTTAAAGTGCGTATTCAACTCTAATCTTCCATTTAAATTTCCATAACCATTTATAAAAAGTTTATTATCGGAAAATGGTTTTACTAATTCAGCGTTTATCTGTCCTGAAATACTTTCGTATCCATTTACTACACTTCCTGCTCCTTTAGTTATTTGAATACTTTCGACCCAAGTTCCTGGTGTAAAAGTTAATCCATATACCTGCGATGCTCCTCTAACCATAGGTATATTCTCTTGAGCTATTAAAAGGTAAGGACTATTTAAACCTAACATTTGTATTTGTCGTGTACCTGTTAAAGCATCTGAAAAGTTAACATCGATAGAAGGATTGGTTTCAAAGCTTTCTGCTAGATTACAACAAGCTGCTTTTAGTAATTCTTCGCTATTAACCGTAAATACATTTTGCGTTTGTAAAAATGACCTTGAAGTCGCTTGCTTTTTTGCTGAAATAGCTACTTCTTCAAGTATACTTTCTTCTTTTAAGAAGTGATGTATTGGTTTTAAACTATTAACCGATATGGTATCTGTCCTATACCCTATGAAACTCACTACTAATTTTTTGTATGCCTTATCGTACGGAATTTCAAACCACCCTTTTTCATTAGTTGTGGTTCCAATTGTTGTATTTAACCAGTGTATGTTGGCTCCAAAAACACCTAGATTATCTTTTGGATTATTCTTATCCATAATCATGCCTTTGAAAGTTTGTTGTGCAAAAGAAGTCACAACAGTCAGTATAAGTATACTGAGTACTATATATTTTCTCATTATTTATATCATTATGCGTTTCGTATCTATATTAAGTGACTATCGTCTAATTAAAAAGATGCAAAATCATATAATAAAAACTTCATGAAGTACCTGTATATCGGCGACTATGTTTGGTGGTGAGTAATTTTTGTAAAGAACAATTTCTTTCTCTTCATCGAGATATAAATTGTTATAAGTGTGTATAAAAGCAATTATAAATTGTTGCTTTTTTAATGTTAGCTTTTTTAACGCAGCTTGTAAATCTTCTTGAGCTTCTATTTGCTGTATCTCATCTTTGCAACATTTCTTCTTTTGTATAACTTCTTTTGTATCACAATCGTCTTCTCCAACTTCATCTGCACACCCCTTAGAATTTCCGAAATAGGCTACATCAACTAAAAAATCTCCACAAAAATGCTTTTCTATCGTTATTGAAAACGTAGAAAACAACACTAATAGTGCCATTACTGTTGTTGATATTTTAGTGAATATTTGTTTCATTATACATAACAAAAGTAAAAAAGTTTACTCTTATTTCTTCTTTATATCATTATTTTAACAACAAAATAACGATGAATGGTAGTTTTCCGTCGTTGAAAGGAAAATTATTTTTTACTGTTTAAGAGCCTAATTACAATCGATTAGAAAAACATAATGCTAAAGCTTTCTATTAACTACATAATCAATCATTTTTAATAATGAATCTTTATATTCAGAATCAGGATAATTATTTAAAATACTGATTGCTTTATTTTTATAATCATGCATTTTCTCGGTAGTATATTCTATACCTCCACTCTGCTTCACAAAAGCGATAACTTCTTTAACTCGCTTTTTATTCTTATTGTGCTTTTTCACAGAATTAATAAGCCATTTTTTATCCTTCTTAGACGCATTATTAAGGCTATAAATAAGCGGAAGCGTCATTTTCTGTTCTTTGATATCTATTCCTGTTGGCTTACCTATTTTATCGTCAGTATAATCAAATAAATCGTCTTTTATTTGAAAAGCTATTCCTATATACTCTCCAAACTTTCGCATTTGCTGTATGGTTTCATTCTTAGCTCCTACTGAAGCTGCTCCAATACCACAACAAGCTGCTATTAAAGTAGCTGTTTTCTGACGAATAATTTCAAAGTAAATATCTTCTGTAATATCTAATTTTCTAGCTTTCTCAATCTGCAAAAGTTCTCCTTCACTCATCTCTCTCACTGCTATGGATATCAGTTTCAACAAGTCAAAATCCTCATTATCAATAGAGAGTAAAAGTCCTTTTGATAATAAAAAATCTCCTACTAAAACAGCTATTTTATTTTTCCATAACGCATTAATTGAAAAGAATCCCCTCCTTCTATTACTATCATCTACGACATCATCGTGTACTAACGTTGCTGTGTGAATTAATTCTACAATTGAGGCTCCTCTATATGTTCGTTCATCGAAGCCTCCTTTGGAAACCATTTTAGCCACCAAGAAAACAAACATTGGTCGCATTTGTTTTCCTTTTCTTCTGACTATATAATACGTTATTCTGTTGAGCAATGGTATTTTGGACAACATTGAATCTTTAAACTTAGATTCAAATAGTTCCATTTCTTTTGCTATAGGAAGTTTTATTTCTTCAACTGGTTTCATTTCTGCATTCATTTCTCAATGCGCATCAAAAATAAAGAAATTAATTAAGACTGATTGCCCTTATCTTTTTAAACCTTTCCCATATTTTTTTATTACGCCTCTTATATATAGACATAGTTCCTCTATCCAATCCATAATAAAACAAACAAATTCCTGAAGGTGGATTGCCACTAGGAAGAATTTCAAAAGTGTCAAAAGCTATTTTTGGCCATACCCAACAACCAAATGAAGTTCCAATTATTTCTACGTATCCAACAACAGCAAACATTGTTAAATAAAACAGTTTCTCTTTAGGGTATTTTCGTAACAACAGAAAGACTAATAAAGTCATTACAAAACCAAAAATATCATTTGTAAATATTAAAAGTACAACAGCATATATTACTATGGAAATCGTTAAAAAAAGTTCTATATTTTTATGAGATACTCTTACTTTAGGTTTTCTTGAAAAGTTATAAACCGCTAAGAAAACTAAGGCATGTCCGAAAGGAATATAATGAGGAATATTGTTCAATCTGTATGAATACATATTTAATCCTAGAGAAAAAATATACTCTCCCACAATACCAATAATTAATGCGTATATCAATTGTTGCCTAATTCTTGATGTTCCTCTATAATAAAAAAACATAAAAACAATAATTACTAGTGTATTGTTTACCCATTGAGAATGTTCAAAGTAATTTTCAGCAAAAAAAACACTATCAAATAAGGGGCCTAAGAAAAGAAGGATCAAAATCCAACTTAATGATTGAATTATTTGACCGCCGAGTGTATTTGAAAAGCTCATTTATATCTTATTTGATCATAAAAACTAACTTAGTTTAACTCTGTTCCATAAAAAAGACAAAACTCGTCTAAACATTTTATTAAATTTAAATTCAAATAAAATATTGATCAACTGATCAATATCAACTAGATCACGATACTTCTTAATTCTGTTATCAATTTTATCATCTGGGTATTTATGATACATTGTTTCTGTTAAATAATAACAAAGTCTCCAAGTAAACAGATACTTTTTTCTCCACTTTTTTCGATACTTACTAAAAGTATTTTCTCCTTTCGTTATGTATCCTATGATATGCTCAGTCACATCATCTGCACTTCGTAGTGCGTATCGTATACCTTCGCCTCCTAATGGGTTAATCGACGATATTGAATCTCCAATTGCTACTATATTTTTTTTATAGAAAGACTCCGACATATTTTTTGTACTCCGAACCGTTCCTCCATGAACATCTATAACCTCAGCATCTCCAGCCTTCATATAATCGGCTATAATGCGTTCGGTTATTTGCTTTAATGATTCTGAACCTTTCTTCAAACCTTTAGAAAGCATTTTCGCAGTTCCTACTTTTAGAACATTGTTATCCATAGGAAATATCCAAGAATATCCCTTATAACACCATTTATCACCTAGAAAAAAGAATAAATCATCTTTAAACCTGTCGTATACCTGATCATTAACTTTAATCATATATTCAACACCAGCACTTATTTCCATTTCTGGCTGGTCAGCAATAGTATCGTAGATTACTTTTCTAGCTGATCCTGTAGCATCGACTAATAACTTAGCTTTAATCGCTAATTTTTTCTTTTCTTTTTTTGATTCTAAATGTGCTATTATTTTATCATCATCGGTATATTCTTTTGATATGTGAGAGTATCCCATTAAAACATCTCCTCCATTTGCTACACATTCGTCTGCTAAAAATTGCCTAAACTTGGCAAAATCTAACACAACTCCTTTATTTTCTTTTGAAGTCCATCTTGAAATTTCATTAGAACTTTGTAGCGTGAAATTTTTCCAATACCGTCCCACTACATGTTCAGGTAAATCAAATTCCTCAAACCCTTGCAATGACATTCCTGCACTTGAGAAATCATTATCGTAAAAAGAAGCGAAACGCTCTACTAACAAAACACTAAGTCCAGCTTTAGCTATGTTTCTAGCGCATTGACCTCCGCCTGGTCCTGCTCCTACGACTATGACGTCATATTCCTCTTTTATCATTCTTATGATTTATTTGCTAATTGACCACAAGCGGCATCTATATCTTTTCCTCTCGAGCGACGAACATTTACAACAATATCATGCATTTCTAAGTTTGATATGTAATTGTTTAATGCTCTTTGTGAAGCTTGCTGAAATTCACCATCATCAATCGGGTTATATTCTATTAAATTAACCTTTGCTGGAACATATTTACAAAATTCAACCAATGCATCTATATCTTCCTTGCGATCGTTGATACCTTCCCAAACTACATATTCATAGGTTATGGTACGTTTTGTTTTTTCATACCAATACTCTAAAGACTCTCTTAAATCTGCAAGTGGGAAATTTGTATTAAAAGGCATTATTGAAGTTCTTACTTCGTCTATGGCCGAGTGTAATGAAACCGCTAAATTGAATTTAACTTCGTCATCAGCCATTTTTTTTATCATTTTTGGAACACCTGAAGTCGATAATGTTATTCTTTTAGATGACATTCCTAATCCTTCTGGCGATGTAATTTTGTCAATGGCTTTTATAACATTGTTATAATTCATCAAGGGCTCTCCCATTCCCATAAATACAATATTTGTTAATTTATGATTATGGTATATCCTACTTTGTTTGTCTATAGCCACAACTTGATCGTAAATTTCGTCTGGATTCAAGTTTCGCATTCGTTTTAATCGTGCTGTTGCGCAAAATTTACAATCTAAACTACATCCCACTTGACTTGACACACATGCTGTAGTTCTTTTATCCGTCGGAATAAGTACTGATTCAACAATTAATCCGTCGTGAAGTTTTATCGCATTTTTAATCGTGCCATCTTTACTTCTCTGCATCGTATCAACCTCTATATGGTTAATTACAAAGTTTGCATCTAACATTTCGCGAGTTTGCTTAGATATGTTTGTCATGTCTTCAAAAGTATATGCTGCTTTACTCCAAAGCCATTCGTATACTTGATTACCACGAAACGCCTTATCGCCATTTTCAACAAAGAAATTTCTTAACTGTTCCTTAGTTAATGCTCGTATGTCTTTTTTCTGAGATTTCATCGATACAAAAATACGGTATTGCATATAAATTCAACTATTTCCATTAAGATTTACTAACCATTGTTTTAGAAGATTCTATTACATCCGTAACAGTATTTATAGCTTTCATGAATCTAATTGACTCTTTTAAGGTTTCTACTCAAGTGTTAGCGTTTAAATTTTCTAATTTAATATCCTAGATTATAAACCATTAACAACATATTATGCCTAAAGTAAAAAAGAGTGATTTGCAAGATTATGTAATTTCTAAGGGAGGTAGTTTAGTACAACTTACTAATGGAAATTATAATATACGAAAAGGAGAGAAATCTGCTAATATTGGAAAGCCTGATAGTAGTAATAAATGGAATGCAGCTCAGTTAACTAGAGCGTGGGGCATAGCAACTGATATTCCGAAACCTGATTGGGTGTAATTAAAAAGTCCTGCTTTGTTAAGCAGGACTTTTATAATTTTTATATAATAAGCATCGCATCACCGTACGAGTAAAATTTATATTTCTCTTTTACTGCTTCTTCGTATGCTTCCATTACAAAATCGTATCCTGCAAAAGCTGCTACCATCATCAATAACGTCGATTTTGGCGTATGAAAATTAGTAATCATACTATTTGCTATACTAAAATCGTATGGAGGAAAAACAAACTTGTTAGTCCATCCTGTGTATGCATTTAATCGTTGATCGGCAGAAACTGATGATTCTACAGTACGCATTACTGTAGTTCCAACAGCACATATTCTACGTTTAGTTTCTAGCGCATTGTTAACCATCGTACATGCTTCTTCTGGAATGATAATTTGTTCCGAATCCATTTTATGCTTAGATAAATCCTCAACCTCTACAGGATTAAATGTACCTAAACCTACATGCAATGTCATCTCAGCGAAATCAATTCCTTTAATTTCTAGCCTTTTCATTAAATGCTTAGAGAAATGTAAACCTGCAGTTGGTGCAGCTACAGCTCCTTCATTTTTAGCAAAAATAGTCTGATAGCGTTGTTCATCTTCTGGCTCAACGTCTCTCTTTATATACTTTGGTAATGGTGTCTCACCTAACTCTAGTAGTTTCTTTCTGAATTCTTCATAAGATCCATCATATAAGAAACGTAAGGTTCTACCTCTTGAGGTTGTATTATCTATAACCTCAGCAACAAGGCTTTCATCATTTCCAAAAAATAGTTTATTTCCTATTCTTATCTTACGAGCAGGATCTACTAATACATCCCATAATCTGTGCTCTGAATTCAATTCGCGTAATAAAAAAACTTCAATTCTAGCTCCTGTTTTTTCTTTATTACCATACATACGAGCTGGAAACACTTTCGTGTTATTTAGCATCATCACATCACCCTCTTCAAAATAATTTATTAAATCTTTGAACTGTTTATGCTCTATAGTTTGTTCTTTACGATTTAAAACCATTAGACGAGCTTCATCTCTGTGTTCAGATGGATACTCTGCTAGTAATTCGCTTGGTAATTCGAAGTTAAATTGAGATAATTTCATTGTAGAATATTTATTAACGGCGGCAAATATACGATTTCGGCATAGGGGTTGTCAAGCATTTAGCTTATTATTTTACAACTTCTTGATGAATTCCTATGTGATTCATATCTTTCCAAAAGTTCTGATAGGATTTTGTAACTACCATAGCATCTTTAATTTGCAACGGAACTTTTAAAGCCAATGGAGCAAAAGCCATAGCCATTCTATGATCGTTGTAGGTTTCTATAACTACATCTTTATTAATATTTTCAGATTCTTTTAAATGTAAACTTTCATTAGTTATGGTAATGTTAGCTCCTAGTTTTGTTAACTCTTCTTTTAATGCTTCTAGCCTATCTGTCTCTTTAATTTTCAATGTATGTAAACCGTGTAGATCACAAGGCACACCTAGTGCAAAACAAGTTACTGCTATTGTTTGCGCGATATCTGGAGCTTTTATTAAATTCAAGTCTAGCGGCTTTTTATTTGTTGTTGTCGTCTTCTCCAATAGTATAGTAGTTCCGTTAAAAGTTGTTGATACTCCAAAATGATTGTATATTTTGGCTAAACAACTATCGCCTTGTAAACTTTCTTCTTTGTAAGCTGCTAACTGTATTTTAGAACCTACTTCACCTAGAGCTACTATTGAATAAAAATAAGAGGCTGAACTCCAGTCTGCTTCTACAGTAAGTGTTCTTTTATTGATATTTTTGATTGGAGCAATTTTTATTTTATTCTCCTGAAAAATAGTTTCTATTCCCAATTGATTTAGTAAACTTAATGTCATTTCAATATAAGGAATCGAAGTAATTTCTCCCAACAAACTCACTTTCAAACCTCTTTTTAGACTTGGTGCTATCAATAAAAGAGCTGATATGTATTGGCTACTTACATTTCCTTGAATAGTTATTTCATCTTTTATAAATTCTTTACCTGTAATTGATAAAGGAGGGTATCCTTCTTTATTTAAATACTTTATATCTGCTCCTAAGCTTTGTAGAGCTTCTACAAGTATAGCTATGGGTCTATTGTGCATTCTATCTGAGCCTTGCAACACTTTAGTTACACCTACTTGGCTTGCGAAATATGCTGTTAAAAAGCGCATTGCTGTTCCTGCATGACCTATATCTACAATATCTGAATTTCCAGACAAAGCTTCTTGCATATGTACAGAATCGTCTGAACTTGATAGGTTGGCTATATTTATCTCAGGAAATAGTTTCTGTAGAATTAACAAGCGATTCGATTCACTTTTCGAACCAGAAATTGTTATTTCATGATTAAACTTCTCTTTTTTAGGAACTCTTAACAATAAATCCATTTACAAAACTTTATATTTAGCTTTCCAAACAACTAACCAAATGAAGAAACTATTTTTTATAGGAGTTTGTATGCTACTTTTCACAAACTTCAAAGTTAACGCTCAAAAAAACAACAACCAATTTTCTAAAGATTATTTTAATGCTACTAAATGGAGAAATATAGGTCCGTTTAGAGGTGGAAGAAGTTGTGCTGTTACAGGCGTATCCAAAAAACCTAATTTGTTTTACATGGGATCTACCGGTGGTGGTATATGGAAAACTAATGATGCCGGTAATACCTGGAAAAATATTTCTGATGGTTTTTTTGGAGGATCTGTGGGATCTATAGCTGTAAGTGAATGGGATAATAATGTCATTTATGCTGGTATGGGAGAAAAAACTATTAGAGGTAATGTATCTTCTGGAGATGGCGTATGGAAATCTTTAGATGCAGGAAAGACATGGAAGAAAATGGGATTAACTAATTCTCGTCATATTCCAAGGATTAGAATTCATCCAAAGAATCCTGATATCGTGTATGCTGCAGTTTTAGGAGATATTTATAAATCAACAACAGATCGAGGCGTTTACAAGTCGATAGATGGTGGAAACACATGGAAAAAAGTACTGTATAGCAATAAGGATGCTGGTGCTATTGATTTATTAATTGATCCAAACAATCCAAGAATTTTATATGCTACTACTTGGAATGTTCGTAGAACTCCGTACAGTCTATCTAGTGGTGGAGACGGTTCTGGTATTTGGAAAAGTACTGATAATGGTGAAACTTGGAAAAATATTTCTGCTAATGACGGCTTGCCTAAAGGCGTATGGGGAATATCAGGAGTTACTGTATCTCCTGTCAATTCTGATATTGTTTGGGCACTCATTGAAAATAAAAATGGAGGTGTTTACAAATCAACAAATGGAGGAAAAACATGGAAACTTATAAATAAAGAGCAAAAATTACGTCAACGTGCTTGGTATTACACACGTTTATATGCAGATACGAAAGATGAAGATATTTTGTATGTATTAAATGTTCGATATCATAAGTCTACCGATGGTGGTAAAACCTATAAAACGTACAACGCTCCTCATGGTGATCATCATGACTTATGGATTGCTCCTGAAGATAATCAACGAATGATTATTGGCGATGATGGAGGTGCTCAAATTTCTTTTGATGCAGGCGAAAATTGGTCTACTTATTTAAACCAACCAACTTCTCAGTTTTATCGTGTTACTACAGATAATCATTTTCCTTACAGAATTTATGCTGCACAGCAGGATAACTCAACATTAAGAATTTCCCATAGAACAGACGGTAGATTTATAACAGATAAAGATTGGGAAAGCTCTGCAGGTGGCGAAAGCGGTCATATTGCTGTTGATCCATCAAATAATGATATTGTATATGGAGGAAGTTACGGTGGCTTATTGACTCGAAAAAATCATAAAACTGGAGAAACTAGAGCTATCAATATTTGGCCAGACGATCCAATGGGACACGGTGCAGAAGATTTCAAATACCGTTTCCAATGGAATTTCCCTGTTTTATTTTCACCAAATAATTCCAAGAAACTATATGCTGCTTCCAATCATTTACATGCAACAACCAATGAAGGACAATCATGGGAAATAATTAGTCCAGATTTAACAAGAAACGATCCTAAAACATTAGTTTCTTCTGGTGGCCCTATTACTAAAGACAATACTGGAGTAGAATATTACGGAACTATTTTTGCTGTTGCAGAAGTTCCTAACGAAGATGGTGTTATTTATACAGGATCTGACGATGGCTTGGTACACATTACTAAAAATGGTGGTAAAAACTGGGAGAATATAACTCCTAAAGGAATGCCAGAATGGATGATGATTAATTGTATTGAAATTAACCCGCATAAAAAGGGTGGAGCTTATGTTGTAGGTACAAAATATAAATCTGGTGATTACAGACCATATATTTATGTTACAGAGAACTACGGTAAATCGTGGAAAAAAATAACAACAGGAATACAACAAGAAGACTTTACTAGAGCATTGAGAGCAGATCCTAAACGTAAGGGTTTATTATATGCTGGTACAGAAAGAGGTATGTATATTTCTTTTAATGACGGAAAGAGTTGGGACAAATTTCAGTTAAACCTACCTATTGTTCCAATAACTGATTTAACGATTAAAGAAGACAATTTGATTGCTGCTACTCAAGGGCGTTCTTTGTGGATTATTGATGATCTAACTCCACTACATCAATTGAATACAACTTTAACCAATAGTGATTTCTTTATTTACAAGCCAAAAGCAAGTTACAGAATGGGTGGTGGAAGAAATGCAACGTCAAGAAGAAATGGAACAAACCATTATGGTGGTGTTGGTATTAATTACTATTTGAAAAATTACACTAAAAAAGATACTATTACTATCCGAATCTATGACAGTAATAAAACCTTAGTAAGTACACACAGTAATTATCCTGATAAAGAATTAAAAGAAGAGAAATTAAAGGTAAAAGAAGGTAATAATCAATTTTACTGGAATATGATGTATAAAGGTGCTGAACGAGTAAAAGGTATGATTTTATGGTGGGCTTCTCTTAGTGGGCCTATGGCATTACCTGGTGATTACACTGCAGAGCTATCTGTAAATGGAAAAGTAAAAAGTCAACCTTTCACTGTACTTAAAAAACCTAATTCTGAAGCTTCTGCTGCTGATTTAAAAGCACAGTTTGATTTTATAAATGGTATCAATACCAAAATGACAGAAATACACAAGGCACTTAAAAATGTAAAAAAAGTTAAAGCACAAGTATCGAAACTAAAAGCTTCATTAAAAGATAAAAAAGCAAACAAACCGCTTCTTGATTTTGCTACTAAATTAGTTAAAGATATGACTGTTATTGAAAATAATTTATATCAAACTAAAAGTAAGAGTAATCAAGATCCTCTGAATTTTCCTATTAAACTGAACAATAAATTAGGTCATCTTAACTCTTTGTCAAGAATTGGAGATTTTAAACCTACCGATCAGGCAATTGCCTTTAAAAAAGAAGTTACTAAGGATATTGATATTGAACTTAATAAATTATACTCATTATTTAATAATGATGTAAAAGAGTTAAATAAAAAAGTAAAACAAGCACAAATAGATTTTATTCAACTTGACTAAATTCATGGCACTAAAAAAATTAATACTACTAACGCTTCTTATTCAAGGAGCGTTTTTATTTGCTCAGAAGGAAGTATACGTTTCAGCTGAAAACGGATTAATTGTAAGAAATAAACCTAACAGAAAAGCTGAACGAATCGGGAAATTTAACCACGCTGAAAAGTTAAATTTATTACAAAAAACAGGAAAACAGATCATCGTAATTGATGAAGGAAAAACGATAAAAGGAGAATGGTATAAAGTGAATTCAAACAATGCTTTAACAGGCTATGTTTTTAGTGGATTTCTATCTAATAAAAAACTTAAAAATTCGTTTGAATTTATTTCTTATAATACAGACTATGATTATTTCTTCTTGGAAGTTAAGAATAGCAAAGGCAATGTTGAAACATTTATTCACAATACTGAAGAGAACATCAAGTATTTAAGAGGCGATATAATTGAAATCGCCTGGAAAGAAGACTCTATTACTATGGCTGGAGATGAAAGTATCGTTGAAAAAGCAAACATATTGGTTTCTTCTAAAAAAATTAGAGGTGGAAATGTTTCTAAATTTCGGAAGAATTATAAAAAAGAGATTTCTTACTTATTAGATAAAGATAACTATTCAACGTCTTTTCTAGAGAAAATATACTTAAATATTGAATACTATACAGCAAATACTACTAATAAATTGCTGCGTAATTTGATTATTAACAACAAGCAAATTACATGTACAGTAGCACAAATAAAACGAAATGATAAACCTTTCTTACAAATTGGCATAACACATCTATTTGAACACAAAACAAATACTGTAAAATGGTTGTATTATAATTTAAACTCTTCTCAATTCTATGAATATGATTTACCTAATGATTCTTTAATTGAAATTAAATGATTATTACATGAAAAAAGCTGTCTTGATAAGACAGCTTTTTTATTTCAAATAAAATTCTTCTTTCTATTTTACAACAAAACGTTGCGATTTACTTGTAAATTCATTCTGTAGATTGATTAAGTATATTCCTGTTTTTAATTTATCGGTAGGAATATAACCTTCTTCAAGCTTTCCTCTGCTTAATACTTGTCCAAGCATATTTACTATTGTATATGAAGTATTTGATAATTCCTTTTGCGATGAAGTAATCACTTTTAATGATTCTCCTTTAGTTACAGGATTTGGTGCCAATCGTAACGACGCAAATAATTCCTCGTCTTCATCTCCTAAAACATCTAATCTAGCTCCAAACTCAACAACTGCTCTTGAACTACTTGCACATGAAGTTTCGTAGATTTTCACATTAGAAAATGTTGAATTATTACCAGAACCTGCATCATTATCATTAATAAATACTAATCTATCCATAACTCCTGTGTAAGAATCTCCTACTGGAATAACATATGTTTTTGTTCCACTAGTGTAATCATCGAAGTTTGTAACTCCATAATTTTGTGTTCCGTATACTTTAAAATACCTACTTGAAGTTAGAGTTCCATCATTTTCAAATCCTACTCCATGAATTTCTCCTTCTGAAGTACTACTAAACTCAAATTCAATTACCGTATTAGCTGTAACTGTATAATTAAAGTTTATTTCTTTCCATGTATTATTTGTTAACGTTAGCGTGTTTCCTCCTCCAGATACAGCTGAATTTCCTGCACTATCTTGGTTGGAGAAAGAACTAATTGTATAATCATTAAAGTTTAAACTAGCACAACCAGGATCTGGATTATTTCCTCCTGCAGTAACTTTAATATTATCAATTGCTATATCACTAGACCAACCATTGCCAGTTGTTCCTACAAACCTTAAGCTTACGTCTCCTCCAATATATGCATTTAAGTTTACTGAAATAGCATTCCATTGATTCCCTTTATTTCCTGAATCTGTCCATAAATTTGTCCAGTTATTACCATCTGTAGAAGCTTGTAATGTTAAAGAACCAACATCATTACCAAACATATGATTACTGAATGAAATTGTAGCAGAAGACTCACTAGAAAGATCGAAACAAGGACTTACTAAAATTGCAGTAGCATTCGCTCCTATTTGCCCTAGGCTATTATTACTGGAAGCTTCTAAAAACATATAGAAACTACCGTCGGTAGCCGAACTCGGACCTGTATTATTAGACGGAGTTCCGTTAGCATCTCTTACCCAATTACCATCATCTCCTGTTGCTTGTGTCCATCCATCATTCGTTTCGAAGCTTTCACTGTAAGGTAATGACTGACATGAACTTCCTCCACCTCCTGTAGTTGTAAACGTTACAGAGGAACTAAAAGCTGAATTACTACTTGTACATTGACTTCTAACTTGAACCTCATATTGTGTGGTAGCGGATAAACCAGATAATGTTGTTGACGTTCCTGAAATATTATTTGCAGTCCATGAAGATGTTCCTACTTCACGATAACGAACTCTATATGTTGCGCCTGAAACTGAATTCCATGCTATTGATGCTCCAGAATTTGATATACCAGATACTGTAACTCCAGTAGGAACTGTAGCTGTACAAGAGACTGCTCCACTTATCGTAAAATTAGTGTTAGAAATATCAAAGAAAATATGATTACTTCCTTTAACCATAATTCTATTTTGACTTCCTGTTTGATTAGGAACCACAATATCATGAGATCCATCATTAGCAACTCCACTTGCTAGTATTATTGGGTATGTATCTCCTCCATCTGTAGATAATAAGATATCTACATTTGCTGTATTCACTCCATTTCCAGTAGTCCCAGCTACATTCCATGTTACAGTTTGTGTTGATCCTGCTGCGTATGTTACATTACTATTTGGTGAATTAACCACAAAAGGTCCAGCATTTGCATTTACTGTCACTCTCATATCATCGCTATCGTTCGTTCCGCCTCCTGCTCTATTATCTCGTACAGTAAGTCTAAAATTAAGACTTCTGTTTACATTAGGCACTGCTTCCCATCTCCAAGAAGTATTTCCTGTTTTAATGGTTTCAATTCTCGGAAAATATCTTGAAGGACTAGCCGAAGGTGGATATGATCTAAAAGCGACTCCTGATGTTGCGGTAACGCTAGGGTTTGTTGTACTAGCATCATTCTCATCAACTTGTTCCCATGTATATGTTAATGCATCAGAAGCATCAGCATCAGTAGCTGAACCTGTTAACAAAAAGGGAGTTGCTCTTGGTATTGTGTAATTACTTCCTGCATTTGCTACAGGCACATTGTTTCCTGTTGCTGTGTTTGTTTGACATGATGTTGTTTTAATGTAATTTGTTATTTGTTGTATTGTAATTGCATGGAAATACGGATCACTATTTTGTTGCACATCTGTAGCGCCAGTAATACCTGCATATCCCATAATTGTTGAACCACTTCCTGGCTCCATTTGAACATTTCTTCCTTCATTTCCTCCGAATGTCCATGTATGATTTCCTCCAAATTGATGTCCGATTTCATGAGATACATAATCTACATCAAAAATTTCTCCTTCAGGAACTGTAGTTGAACTGAACCCACTACCTTTTCTTCCATTCACACAAACACAACCTATACAACCTGCATTCCCATTGTTTGATGCTCTATGAAATAAATGTCCTATATCATAATTCGCTTCTCCTATTCTATTGGTTAATGTTGATTGTAATTGAGAATTTAAATTACCTCCATATGGATCTGAACTTGCATTTGTATAAATTACATCATCCGTATTTGGAATAACAATCATGGTTACATTAAAATCAGATTCGTAAAGACCGTTTACTCTGGTCATTGTTGCATTAATTGCTGCTAATACTTGTGCTACTGTTCCACCATGATAAGAACCATATTCTCCTGTTGTGGAAATAGCTATACGGTAAGTTCTCAAGATACCATCATCTGCATTACGATGCGCATGTCCAGATGAATGAGCTTCTGTTTTACTCTTAGGTTCTACAGTACAATTAAGACCTCCAATACGTTTTGGCTTGTCTGCCCTTTTGTACACGGAGTACGTATTGGAATCCTTAGAGTAAGACTCTATAAAAACAGTTGCTTTATCTGCTCCTAAACGCATACTTTGCAATCCTTTTGGTGAGATACTAAATCGTATTCTATCTGTAGGATTATCTACTCCAATACCTGCATAAGATTTAATATTAGGATATCTAGCAGATAAATCCGGATGTAATACAGCTGCTTCAAAAACATGAAACCTCTCCATAACTCCATCTGCGTTAGGAAAGGATACTATTACTCTTGATTTTCTTGCAGTTCCTCTATCTGGAGCTCCATTTAATGCCTTTTTCAGTGCAACTACATCTAGCTTATAAATTGCTTTATCGGGTAGACTTTTTGCTAATGCTGATTTACTAATGTTTACTTTAGAAGTATTTTGTTTTTTCCAAAATTTACCGTCTTGCGCAAATAAAACGGTACTAATCATAAACATGATTAAAGGTAATCTAGTTTTCATTTTCGGGGGGTATTAAAGGTTTAAGTGTCAAATATAAAAAAAACAACACATAGTTATTGATTGTAAATCAATATTTTAATAAAAAAAATAGTTATATTATTATTTTTTAACTCTTTTTGTATTTTTTAATTAATTAAAACTACAATCAATTAAATACTTTAAAAAACCAATCTCCCTATGAAAAGAAAAAAGCTAAAAATTTTCATTTTTAGCTTTTGATATTTTTAGATGAACTTTATTCTTTAATAATTATTTCATTCTCTTATTCGTAACGTATATCCCATAGATTAAACTTACTGTAACCTTTGTAAGCCAGAAACGAATCCATTTTTTATTGGAGAAATGTCTTTCATAAACAATGTCGAAATTTCCTGAAAATATATCGCTTGCACTATTGAAAAGTAACGAGAATAACGTTACAATTACGAAAAAAGGGAATGCTATTTTAAAGACATTAACCCAAAATAGCTTTTGTTTTAATTTACTTAACATCCTTATTTATTTTTAACTTTTCGTTATTATGATGACGATCGTGATCTCTTTTAGTTTTTATGTCTAATTTCTTATCAAATGCCTCTTGTAAATTTACTCCTGTTTGATTAGCCAAACATAAAACTACAAATACAACATCTGCTAATTCTTCTCCTAAATCTTTATTTTTATCACTTTCTTTTTCACTTTGCTCACCGTATCTGCGGGCAATAATTCTAGCCACTTCACCAACTTCTTCTGTTAATTGCGCCATGTTTGTAAGTTCGTTAAAATAACGAACTCCATGATTTTTAATCCAATCATCAACTTGCTTTTGTGCGTCTTGTATCTTCATAGATAGTATTAGTTTATAGTTCAAAAATAATATTTATTAAACTAAATGTATAGGAAAGGAAAATCATATTTATAAAAAAACAAAGCACCATTACTATGGTTAGAATGGTGTTTTATTGAATTGATTAGTAAAGACGAATCTTACTTTCTGATAAATCGTATCGTTTTTCTCTTTGATTTTATGAAATATACTCCTGGTGATAGTGTAGAAATATTTAAAACATCAATATTTTCATTCTTAACTGAAACACTCATTACTTCTTTCCCTACGGAATCGTAAATTTTAATAATACTCCCTAAATCGAAATTAGTTAGGTGAAGTTTTTCACTACTTGGGTTAGGGTATGCAATACTATTAATTTTTTCACTATTAAACTTCTCAGCATTTAAAACGGCTGTATTTGGATTATATAAATTCCCAGACATGGTATACATATATAACACTCTCAATGTATTAGCAAAATATGCAGTAGAAGTTTGGCTTTTTAATGCTGAATAAGCTTCATCTACTATATTTTGATTTGTAGAAACCATAAGAGCTGATGAGAATGCTCCTGTAAAAACTACATCTTTGTAAGGTGTTCCAGAATTACCAGATATTTGCGTACCATCTTGATTGTAACCTGCTGTTATATTATTTATCCCGCCAACTCCAGTAACAAAATTCTGACATTTTGATAAATAATCTTTAGCGTTGTTCTCTCCAAACCATAAATAATCTGTAGCAATTCTCCATGGCGTTCTTGCAGCATCATAATAATACGATTTTCCTGCATTATGAGCCCAAGAAACAATGTCTGAATATGTTCCATCAGCTTTACACCAGTCAGAAACTAACCCTCCAACTGCATTATTTGTTGACAAATTAGCATTTAAAACTTCATATGTTTTTACTATTACATTGTTCCAAAACTGTTGATCGTTTGTAAATTCTCCGTAAACTTTATAATACCCTGGTGCGAAATATGATGGATTTGTATTATTCGATCCGCCCCAAGCATCACCAGGTTTTAAGACATATGTATTTGCTTCTACTTCATGTTGCTTCATTGCAGCTATTAACTCTTTAGCATCTTCATGATAGTTTATCGTTCCAGAGTTATCAAAACGATTACCTGCAATAATTAAGGCTATCGCTGCGTCTAATTCAGCGTCTGTAGCTCCGTTTTGGCCATCTACAGTATTACATCCGTTTATTTTCCAGTGCATTACACCATTAGGATTTCTGTGACTCTTATAATATTTCCAGAGTCCATCAAAGAGTTCTTTATCATTTGCGTAAGCAGATAATAACATTCCATAAGCTATACCTTCTGAAACTGAAAAATTAGGATCATCAAATTTTACTCGTGCTCTTCCATCTGAACAATTTGTATCGGCAAAACGATTTTTCCAATCCAAATACGCTTGTTCTAGATCATTACTTTGTACATTAGTTGGCTTACTTCCAAAAGGATAATCAGCATTGGTAAACTGTATTGCGCTATTTTGTGCAACTAAACAATATATGCTCAAAAAAAGACAAATTAAAAAAGTTTTCATTTTAAATAGGGGGTTGATTAATTATACAAATAACAACCCTTTTTTTATAATAATATTATCAATTCTTAATCTTTTTTAATCACTTTCTATAATCCTTCTCGAACTCTTCTGTCCAACCAAATAGCAAGTAGTGTTGCAATTACACCATACATACCTGTAACAAACCAATTTACTTGATGTCCGAACTCCCCAACGATACCTAAACCTATCTTAGAACTAAAAATATGCGCTAAAGAAAATGCCATTGCATACAAAGCCATGTAGCTTCCTTCCGATCCTTCCTTAGCTCTTTTTAAAGCAAATGTATTTGTAAAAGGAAAACCTATCATTTCTCCAAATGTTATGATTACTATACTTACAATCAGAATCCCTATCCAGTAATTCCCTATTAATACAAAGAAACTCAATGCGAATAAAACACATGCATAAGCAATTAATCGGGTAGGTTTTAATCCTTTTCTTTCTAAAAAATTAATAAGCGGCATTTCTAGAATTACTATTATCATAACATTAATAAACATTATTAAACCGGTATCAAACTCTGTAAGATTGAATTGAACATTTTGATATATTGGCATGGTTATGATTAACTGAAAAAATGCCATTCCTATAAAAATCATATCGCGATAAAAATCTTGTAGCTTTTATCTTTGTAAGCCATATTTTTATCTGTTTTTTCTAAATTATCTTCCTTCTTTTTTAAAACAGTTTGCTTCTCCTTTACTAACATGTAAAAAATAATTATAGCTATTACGCATGTTATTCCGTCTACCCAAAATAATAAATTATATCCTTTAGAAACGATTATCCAACCTGCTAGTGTTGGTCCTATTCCCATCCCAAGATTTATAGCCAAACGTATTAATGCTAACGATCTTGTTTGATTCTCTGGTTTGCTATATGCCTTTACAGACACAAATAAAGCTGGCCTAAAAGTATCAGCAATAATCATTATTCCGAGAATTGTTAAACACAATCCCCAAAATGAACTAACATACTGCAGAAATATGAACCCTATTCCTGTAAAAAAAAGACTAAATACCATAACCTTATAAAATCCTATTTTATCGACTAACTTTCCTCCAAAAAAAGAACCTAAAAGTGATCCTATTCCAAAAAAGACTAAAATAGATCCTGCATCTTCTTCATTATAACCTAACTCTTTTGTTAGGTATAAAGACAAAAATGGTATAACCATAGTTCCTGCCCTATTCACTAAAGAAATCAACGATAAGAACCAAATTTCTTTTGATAGTCTTTCAAATGATTTGATATAGTTTCGGTAAAACTTTTTCATAATAGTTTGGTTATTTAGTTATTGGTAAAAAGCAAAAAGTCTGACTTTTCAGCCAGACTTTTGTATTGTTTTGTATTATATAATTATAATCTTTATACATGATAAGTCTAACTAGATGGTGAAAAAATCACCGATCTCCATTGCTTATATGTATATGTATTTTTCATTTAGAAATGTATTATGTTACAAACATATATAAAATATAGATAGGTTGTATGTTAATTTTAAGTTGTTTATTATTTCATAAGCAGTGCATAGCCTCATCAGTTTATTTATTTACTGACTTATTAGTCAAAAAAGAATGAATGGCATTACTGCATAAAATAAATACTAATAGTAAATTTGTAATTCATTTATGATTTAATTTTTATCATAATTGTTTTTGCATAGTTTTTAAAATTCGTTAGTCACTTCAAATTTAAATGGCTATCTAGTTTCGTAATAACGATTTTTTTAATATTTATTTATCTTATGAAAAATTACTTCTATTTATTTTTTATTATTTGTTGTATTGCGTGTAATTCTCAAGGGAAAAGAAAGCTTCCTGGAAATTCACCTTTTCAACTTGAAATGAATGCTAAATTTAAAGATGCTTCTAAATCCCCTTTAACTAAAAAGGATTTAAAAACGTTTAAAAATCTTGATTTCTTTCCAATAGATGAAAAATATAAGGTTACTGCTAAACTTACTAAAACTCCTGATGCACCTACTTTTAATTTCCCTACAACTACATCTAGAGTTGTTACGTACAAAAAGTATGGAATTATAGAATTCACCATTGATGAGAAACAACTAAAATTGGATATTTATAAGAATACTAACCCTATATCTGGATATGAAGATCATCTATTTTTACCTTTTTTAGACGATACCA
This sequence comes from Tenacibaculum sp., assembly GCA_020629275.1. Classification (GTDB taxonomy): domain Bacteria; phylum Bacteroidota; class Bacteroidia; order Flavobacteriales; family Flavobacteriaceae; genus Polaribacter. The sequence continues at coordinate 46,778 of JAHDDQ010000009.1, forward strand.
ATGGAAAAACTACCTATGCTGGCGGTCGTTTTATCGATGTACTCGTAAGTGATGAGAAAGAAAATGGTTTCATTTCTATTGATTTCAATAAAGCATATAATCCTTATTGTGCATATAGTGATCGTTACTCTTGTCCTATAACACCAAGAAATAATTATTTAGCTACTGAAGTAAAAGCTGGTGTAAAGGCATATAAAAAATAAGTCCTACTTTTGAAGTAGGACTCATTCATAATTTTATAAAAAAATATATTTATTTTTTTACTTCTACTGTTCTAACATTTATTGTAACAATGCTAGTAAAGAAACTAATTACACCATCTACAAATGACTGCTCACTTTTAATAGTATAATCTTTAGCTCCATTAGCCATTTCCTTTGAATCTACAGTATTAATTGGCACTAATCCAAATAATGCATACCATTGTTTCTTTTGAACTGTCTGAGAAGATTGCGCTCCACTACCAACTGTATGTACATGCGTAGCACATGAAGTTAAAAAAAGAGAAGCTGCTAATGCTAACGTTAAAAATTTTGCTTTTTTCATAATTTAAAAATTGTAATTTATATTTATTAAATATTCACTCTATTTATGGTTCCTAAAGAAGATTCTATTCGTTTTGCGAAAGCTTCGTCGTAATTGTTTTTAGGAATTATATAATTTATCTCTACTAGTTCTTTATTTGGTTTAATCATTAGTTTAAAAACGACATACTTATCATCTAAAAGAATGAACTGGTTAAACCGTATGGCATTACTATAAAACTCAGAAAATATTGGTTTGTTCCATTTCTTATCTATATAAGATCTGTTCTTTTTTACTAGTTGTTTTACCGCTAAAGTTTCGTTTACTTTTGATACTACTATTAAAGCAGTATCATCTTTATTAAAAAAGACTTTCTTATGTTCTAATTTAAGTCCCGATAAAGAGTCTAATAATTTAGTATTTGAAATGGATTTTTCAACCTCATTAAATCCTTTTGGTGGAGAAAAAACTAAATTCAGTTTAGTATCAACATACCTTTTACTCAGTAAAGAATCATTTACAGTAAATGACATTCTACTAACTTTTGGTTCTTTTTGCTGATTACAGGAAAATAATATGGTTGTTATTGCTAAAGCAATAAAAATTTTTTTCAAAGCCTATATAATTTGCTCCAAAAAAAAGAAAAATTATTGAGCAATCCTATTAAATTTTTCAATTTTTTAACATTTTAAATAATGTTATTTTTCGTTATCCTAGGAATATACTCATTCCACTAACAAATAAACAAAAAACCCTCTTGTTGAGGGTTTTCTATAATCTACAAATAAGTATTATTATTAACTATTGAATGAGATTTCTTCAATATTATCCAGCTCAATCGCTTTCTCTAAGCGTGTTAAATGCTCTTTTCTTACTTTTAGTTTTGTATTCTTATGTGCTGTTTTATTAATTTTACCGAATAGTTGTGCTATTTGGATTGCTGTGGATAATAAGTGAGATTGTGGAACTACTTTATCTAAAAAACCTGCATTTACAGCTTCACTAGGAGAGTACATTTCTGCATTACTTACACTTCTTTCAAAATACACTGGCGTTAATTTACCTTTCGCTATTTCAATACCTGCATGATGCATCGTCATTCCAATCATAACTTCATTTAACCCTATTTTAAAATCACCTTCAGCTCCTAATCTATAATCTGCAGATAATAATAAAAATGCTCCTTTAGCGACTGCATGACCTCCACACGCCATAATTACTGGGCGAGGAAATGATAGTAAACGGTGAGATAATTTAGATCCTTTGGTTACTAATTCTTTTGCTGCATCAGCAGATTTAGTCATTACTTTTAAATCATAACCTCCTGATAAAATACCATCTTGACCTGTTATAATAACCACTCTTTCTTCCTGCTCAGCATTATTTAAACATTCATTAATTTCATCTATAACCACATGAGAAATTGCATTTACTTTCCCATTAGCTATCTTTATAATTGCATAATTATCTTTCGTAGTATATTGTACTAAGTTGTTCATATTATATATATTTTACTAAAAAAATTCCAAGAAAAACTGCAAGAAAACCCAATATAAAACTTGCCGCTGTATACATTGTAAACGAAACAAAATCGCCAGATTTTAAAAACATATGGTTCTCATAGGCAAAGGTAGAAAATGTGGTAAACCCACCACAAAAACCTGTTGCTAAAAGTAACGAATGCTCCTGAGTTAATGTATTATTTTTAGCCGCTAAACCTAAAATAAAGCCGATACACAAGCTTCCTAAAATATTTGCTAAAAACGTACCAAATGGGATCCCTGTTTCAGTATTATTGAATGTTTTACTTAGTAAAAATCTCAACACACTACCAAAGCCTCCTCCGATAAATACTAAAAATAATTGTTTCATATTTTCACAAAAATAATAAAACCTCACAAGTTATAGTGAGGCTTAGTTGTGTTGATTCTATTTAACTTTTACTTTATAGGATAATAAATATCTGTTTGTATGTCTTCTAATTTCACTTTTGAAGCGTCATTTACATAAAGTTCGTAAAGTGGAAATGTTGTTTCTAATTCATTTATTTTAAGATACTCTCCAACAACCAAGTGTGCTTCATAATCTCCTTTACCATAATCTCCGAACTTAGATAGCATTGCGTATTTACCCCCTTTTACATTTATCTTCTCCATACCTTCGGGAAGGGGTAGCTCTTTGGTTAGAAAAAAACCAATATGAAACTTTGTCTCTCCAGCTATTTCATCCCACTTTTGATACAATGCGGCAGGAGTAAAATCATCATTTTTTAGTCCTAACTTTTCTGTTAATGAACTAATTTTAATCATATTTTCAGTAAAAACTTTTTGAATTTCCGTCTGGTCAATTTTCGTTGTGTATGGATAACCAAAAAACACTTTATCTGTTGTTTTTACGATCTGCGTTGCACTTAATCTATAGGGGTTAGGCATATCTTTCACCACTCGATCTAAATTATTTAATCCATTATCAATCATCGGTCCTAACATCTCGTCCCAACCACCAGACATTGCTGAAAAAAATTTAAAAATAAACGGAGCCTCATCTTCTTTCATTCTCCAAGTAACTTTAGTATCTCCGCCTACTTCTTCAAAATTCCATATAATATCGCTTGGTTCATAATCTCCAAATCTCAACTCCTGACGAATCGATTTATTGGCCTTTGCAGCTATTGTTTTCATGCTACCAGGTCCGTCTTTGCTGGTCCAGCTGTCACTAGCGCCTACACCAGTTGTTATTTTCCCGTAAGTAACAACTATAGTACTATCTTCATCATGCCAAGGCCCCCATTTTTCCCAAGTTCTAAGATCATTAACAGTATTAAATACTTTAGTTATTGGCTGTTTTATAAGCTTTGACCTAGATACATCATAATTTGAAGGAAACATTGCCACATATAATAATCCTACAAGGATCAATGCTAATACAAGTAATAATGTATATTTTAAGAATTTCATATTTGAGAAATTTAATTACCCATCTCTAAAGAGTATGGCTTAATATCTACTATAATGTTACATCTTCTGCGTCTTTCCAATTCCATTTACCAACAATTACACCTTTCTTAACAGTTACAATACCTGGATTAGATCTAATTACAGTTTTTATAGCTGTTCCGTCACAAGTTCCGAAAATATATGGTAAATCATATTCTTTCTTAAATGCAGCTAATGCTTCTTCATCATACATAATACCATCTGCTGTTAAAATATAAACTTCGTACCCTTTATTTTTAGCTTCCTTAGCTACTTTAGATACTTCGTGTATTCCTTCTTTATCAGCTTTATCCAGAACATTTAACATAATTAACATAGCATTATCTTTAGCTAACATTTCATCTAATAAATCGCCATCATCTGTGCTTATCTCAAAGTCATGAATTGGAGGAACCTCTCCGTCTCCTTGGTATTTCATTCCTTCTGCAATGTTTGTTCCTATCGAATAAGCTCTAAAATCAATAATAGGTAAGTGTTGTAATACGTAATACGTAATGAATAGTGAGACAACAACAGAACTATATGTTACTATTTTAGCTACTTTTAATGAAGGGATTTCTTTTATATATTTTAACCCTGCTATTAAAATTCCTATAAGAACAATAAATAGTACATTTTTATAGAATGTTTGTTCAGGACTTATCTTTATAGCGTCTCCAAAACACCCACAATCAGTTACTTTATTGTACGTATGAGAATACCATGTTAAAAATAGAAAAATTAAGGTTATACCAAATAAACTCCAAACAGTAAATTTTGGTTTAAAACCTACAAGTAGCATAATTCCTAAAACAGTTTCTGCAACTACTAATAAAATTGCAAAAACCAAAGCTAAAGGCGTTAGAAACTCTAAATTTAAAACTGCCTCACTAAAATATTCTTCAAGTTTGAATTGTGTTCCCATTGGGTCTATCAATTTTACAAAACCGGAATAAATAAATAACAGTCCAACAAAGATTCTCGAAATGTGTGTTAATATTTTCAACATATTTTTAGGGATTTTAATTCTATTCTTCTCTTAAATGAATGAGCGCAAATACAGCATAATTAATCATATCTTGATAATTGGCATCAATTCCTTCGGAAACTATTGTTTTTCCTTTGTTATCTTCTATTTGCTTAACACGCAATAATTTTTGCAATATTAAGTCGGTTAAAGAAGAAACTCTCATATCACGCCAAGCCTCACCATAGTCATGGTTTTTATTTTCCATTAACTCTTTGGTTATTTTAATATGCTTGTTATAATGCAATTCTGCTTTTTCAGTAGTTAAATCTGGCTGCTCAGCGACTCCCATTTCTAATTGTATCAAAGCCATTATTGAGTAATTTATAATTCCTATAAATTCTGACTTTTCTCCTTCATCTACCTTTCTTATATCATTTTCTTGTAGCTGACGAATTCGTTGTGCTTTTATAAAGATTTGATCTGTTAGCGACGGTAGCCTTAAAATTCTCCAAGCACTTCCATAATCTGACATTTTTTTAACAAACAAATCGCGGCAGACTTCTATCACCGCGTTGTACTGATTAGATGTATTTTGCATTTATATTTTTAGAAAAACTACGTAAAAATAGCAAATCAAATAGGTTTTCGATTATTTTTATCAAAAAATTTGATATTGTATGTCTATTAATTCAGTTACTGTTTTCTGTGGAGCAAGCCTTGGTCATCGAAATATTTATCAAAAAACAGCCATAGAGCTAGGTGTTTTTTTCGCTAAAAATAACATTGATCTTATTTATGGTGCTGGAAAAATTGGTTTAATGGGAGTTATTGCAGATGCTGTTTTAAAAGAAAACGGGCAAGTTATTGGAGTAATTCCTGAACTACTTAAACATGAAGAGGTTGTACATCCTAAGATTACTAAAACTATTTTTACTAAAACCATGAGCGAGCGTAAATTCATTATGAGTAAAATGACTGATGCTTATATTGCCCTGCCTGGAGGTTTTGGAACTTTAGATGAACTGTTTGAAGCGCTTACATTACAACAATTGTATATTGAGAAAAAACCTGTAGGAATATTGAATGTAAATGGGTTTTTTGATCCGCTAATAGAGCAATTAACTTTGATGATTGAAGAAGGTTTTTTGAAACTTAAAAATAGAGAAATGTTAATTATTGATGCTAGTGTAGAAGGATTAATGAAAAAATTAAATGCTTACCAAGCACCTGAAGCTAATAGCATTATTGATAAAGTGGTAAAGAAGTAATGATGACGATTAATTGTAAAGGAAATTTAATTGATTTTAGTACGCCTAGCGTAATGGGAATTTTAAATATTACCCCAGATTCCTTTTATGATGGAGGTGCCTATAAAAATAACAAGGAAATTCTTCTTCAGGTTTCTAAAATGTTAAATGAAGGAGCTACATTTATTGACGTAGGTGCATACTCTTCAAGGCCAGGAGCATCTCATATCTCTGAAGACCAAGAATTACTAAGAATCACTCCTATTATACAATTGCTAGTAAAAGAATTTCCAGATATCATTATTTCTGTAGATACATTTAGAAGCAAAGTTGCCACTGAGACTATCGACATGGGCGCTGCTTTAATTAATGATATTTCTGGCGGCAAAATGGATGAAAATATGTTTTCGACTATAGCTCAGCTTCAAGTTCCATATATTCTGATGCATATGCAAGGTACTCCTCAAAATATGCAACAGCATCCTAAATATGATAATATAACAAAGGAGTTGATTTCATTTTTTGCAAAACAAATTTTTACTTTAAAACAACTTCATGTTCACGATGTGATCATAGATGTAGGCTTCGGTTTTGGAAAGACAATAGCACATAATTATACACTTTTAAATGACTTAGCTCTTTTCAAACATTTAGATGTTCCTATTTTAACTGGGGTCTCAAGAAAATCAATGCTCTATAAGCTGCTTGATATAACACCAAAAGAAGCTTTAAATGCGACCTCTATAGCTAATACTATTGCTTTGTTGAACGGGTCTAACATTCTCAGGGTCCATGACGTTAAAGAAGCTATTGAAGCCATTGAAATTGTAAAAAACACCATTCAATTATAAAAAACACACCTCGTTGATACACCATTTAGAATTATACTTTTCTGGCATTGTTTTTGTTAATTTATGTTAACACCAAAAATTGCACTAGTAGCCAAACTTTAAACTAAAAATTTAATTTAAAACTACTTATCATGAAAAGAAAACGTATTTCAGAAATTAACGCAGGCTCTATGGCCGACATTGCTTTTTTACTTCTAATATTTTTTTTAGTTACTACTACAATGGACGTAGACAAAGGTATTTTTAGAAAAATGCCTCAAAAAGATGAAAATGCTCCTCCTGTAGTTACTAAAAATAAAAACATATTAGATATAAGTATTAATAGAAATAATGAAATTTGGCTTGGTAACGAGAAAATAGCATTGGGAGAACTACATAAACTCGCTATCGATTTTATTGATAATGGAGGCGGGACAGACAAGAATGGTAGAATTTGCGATTGGTGTAATGGTGCACAAAAAAGTAATCTATCTGATCATCCTACAAAGGCTATTATTTCTATATCTGCAGATAGAAAAGCTAATTATGAAACCTATGTAACAGTGATGGATGCGGTAAATTCAGCGTACTCTAGTTTAAGAAATAAGCTTTGCTATACAATGTTTAATAAAAATTACAAGGTTTTAGAAGCTGAGTATAAAAAAACTAGAAGTAATGATTTACTTAGAAAAATTAAATTAATTCAAGAAAAATACCCGCTTTTAATTGCTGACATAGAATCTACCTCTGCAATGGCACAAATGTAAATTATTAGTACATTTACGCAAATGCCTTTGATATCATGTTAGATTTTATTGATTTTTCGTTTTTAGATATTCTCGATATTATTCTTGTAGCTGTACTACTGTATTATATTTATAAGTTGCTGAAAGGTACTGTAGCTATAAATATCGTTGTTGGTATAACAGTAATATTTTTAATTTGGAAAATAACGCAAGCATTACGTATGGAGATGCTAAGTGGAATTTTAGGATACCTACTATCTGGTGGTGTAATTGCTTTAATTATTGTTTTTCAACAAGAAATAAGAAAGTTCTTATTAATGATTGGAACAACAAATTTTTCTACTAGACGAGGTTTTTTAAACCAATTGAAATTCTTACAATCTGAAATTAATACAGATACAGATGTAGAATCTATAGTGAATTCGTGCGTGCATTTATCTACAACGAAAACTGGTGCCTTAATTGTTATCGAAAGAACAAATAAATTGGATTTTCTAGTGAATTCAGGAGATAACATGAATGCTTTAGTAAATGAAGCTATTATCGAAAGTATTTTTTATAAGAACAGTCCATTACATGATGGAGCAACAATAATTAGAGATAATTATATTATCGCTACACGTGTGATATTACCTGTTTCTGATAATTCAAAAATTCCTGCTCGTTTCGGGTTACGTCACAGGGCTGCTATTGGTATTGCAGAAAAAACTGATGCGGTGTGTATCTTAGTATCTGAAGAAACAGGAGAAATATCTTATATTAAAGATGCTGAATTTGTACTTTATAAAGATATAACCGAACTTATTGAAAAGGTTAAAAAAGACCTAACTAAATACTAAATTATAACATAAGAAAAATCGATGTTGAAATCATATTCAACATCGATTTTAATAATTCAAACTACTGCACTGTACTCAACTAAACGCCTACTTAACGATAATTTTCTTTGTTTCTAGTGTTCCAGTATTCACATTTCTAACTTCTAGAATATACATTCCTTTAGCCAAATCATTCACAGAAATAAAAGTGCTTTCTTCGTTATTAATTGTTTTACTTCTAACAACAAGTCCTGTTAAATCTATCAATCTTATCTCAACAGTACTTGGAACATTTGTTCTTGTTACACCAGTATTAAATACTGATACTGCAAAGTAATCAGAAGTTGGGTTAGGACCTACCGATACATTCATAACTTCTTGTTTCGGTTTTGCTCTTTCTGCAACTGGAGTGTTTCCAAAGAAAAAACCGTACTCTGCATTTGCTAAAGCAACTTCAATTTGTGCCCAGCTTCTGTGGTAACGTTGTGTAAATTCTTGACCTGAATTATATGCAGATTCTAACCTTGCATACTCTGGATCGTTTTTATATCCTGAACGAATATCAATGAATTTAACACCTGGCTTTATCTCGTCGCCATTTGGCATTGTACCTCTATAATTGTTAGGTACATAAACTTCCTCTTCAAAAATACGTTTAAAATCACCTCTACTCTCTGGAGCAGAAACACCTTTATCATCTCTGTACGTTCTCCACATTCTATCTAACACTTCTTTAGCTAAATCTCTAGAAGCAACATCTAAGGTTTCGTACTTCTCTGTAGCTGCTGCATAATAAATTAATGCTTTTGCCATCGATGCAGCTACACCTAGATCTTTACCATAATCTATTACTGTTACGCTAAGACCATTGTTTGCTTGAGGATTCGCTGGATTCCAGGTATTTGGCTGACCACTCCATTCTAATGTCGCTGGAATTTCAAAATCATCTTCTCCAATTAATTTCACGATATCTTTCACCCAGTTTGTCCAGTTTTCTATTAAACGCTTAGCCATAGGATCGTTGGTAATGTAATAGTATTCCGCAACACGCTCCATAGACCATGCTTGCCAACCAAACCAAGTTCCACTTCCTGGATCATGATATACAGGGTCGTTATCGTAAGCCATATCATAAAATGTAGATTTTTCTGAAGGATATGTACTATAATTTCCATTCCAACTATTGGTTGCTCCACCAGCTATTGCTCCTTCTTTAGATTGTAACCAAGTATAAAACTCCATTTGTCTTTTTAAACTTTCTGTCCAATCTTTTTCTCCATTTTTAGATTTAGGCTTCAACGAGTTTACATTAGTTAACGCATAGGCAGCAACTGGGTTTTGATACCCAAAATGACAATGGCTTGAACTTATTCTAAATGCCCATGGTGCAGATGTATCTACTGCTCCACCCCAAGATATATACCATGACATTAAATAATGTGCACTGTCATAACCTGAACCAGCTCCAGTTGTTTCGCTTTGTACCCCTAATGGTTTAAAATATTTATCAAACATTGCTAGTCGTAGGTAATCTCCCATTTTTACAGTTTTATCTAAATTGGTAACACCTATACCCTGCTCTTTAGCATATTCTTGTGCCCAATACATTGCTTGAACAACTCTTGCGTCTGCGTCAGGAGCACTTGTATACCTCCATTGTTTAGCATAATTTTGATCTTGAATAAAGATTGGAAGGAAACCTTCTTCTGCACTTCCCCACTTAAAACCTTCCCATGACGGATGCGGAACAGTCTCGTATACAGACTCTTGCTCTCCTCTTTGAAAAGTATTAATATACGATGGCGTACTTACTCCATCTCCTCTATTCCCGTAGCCATAAAAATTATCATTATCTAATAACCAGTGCATTTGATAAACATCTGCTCCATAGGTAGCCGTTAAATCCGAAGAAACTGGATCTACCCCTACTGGTGCTGAAAAATTCAATGGTGATGGATAATCGCTTGGTAACGGAAATTCTGGCGCGTAAGAAGCAGGACTTGCAGGATTATAAGCTCCATTAGTCGGTTGATCTGCTTTTGTTGGAATAATAAACTGTTCTATTTTATTCCATACATTATTTAACGGTTTCCAATCTTTATTGATTCTTCCATTCATTACTTCCAACCAAATCCAATATGAATATAGTTCACTAGTTGACTCATGCCCATGATCTGGAGCTTCAACAAGTAATGTTTCTATTGAATGATGCGGAGAACCATCGGCGCTGAAGTAACCATTTGCTGGATCGTAAAATTCTTGTCTGATTTCATTAAATCGATCTAAATATTCGTTTCCAGTTGGAGGATTAATAACAATATCATCTTGTACTATTATTTTTTGTGTTTTCTTACTTTCACCTCCATTTCCGTCAGTTACAGTTAATTCAGCAATATACTCTCCTGTTGTGTATACATTCGAAACTGTAATTCCGTTTCCTACATTTCCGTCTCCAAAATCCCAGTTATACGTTAAAACATCGCCATCTAAATCTGAAGATGAGGTAGCATTAAAGCTTACTTCTAAAGGCGAAATCCCTGATATTGGCGTTGCTGAAAAATCTGCTACTGGGTCGTTATTTGTCGTCCCTCCACAGTTAGGTAATGCACTAGAATTACTAAAGTAAATAGTAAAATCTGATGTTTTTGAGACCAACACAAAATTTCCTTCATCTAAAGTAGCCCAATATGAACCATCTAGATTTGGAAAACCAGAACCTGTAATTGTGATCGCTGGTTGAACTTGATTAAAACTCTGAGTTATTTTTGGCTTTAGATCATTCCACCAAGATGGTGCTCCATTATTGGTTAGTATTGAAAATTGATACAGACCATTATTCGTTGAATCCCAATTAATAGTGAAATTGTTAACATTCTCAAGACTTGGTCCACCAGCACCTAATACATAAGCATTTTTGAACTGCGAACTTATTGATGGTAATGCACTACTTGAAGGTGTATTGAACGTACAACTGTTTCTAAGAATATTGGCTGTATTTAAAGGCGCTGCACTACAATTTGGCGGAGTTGCCGACGTACTAAAATATATTGTAAATCCACCAGTTTTAGAAACCAACACAAAGTTTCCTTGATCAATAGTAGCCCAATATGAACCGTCTAAATTTGGAAATCCTGAATCTGAGATTGTTATTGCTGGTTGAGTAGCATTAAAATTCTGAGTTACCTTAGGCTTGAAATCATTCCACCATGAAGGAACACCATTATTAGTATTCATCGAAAATTGATATAGGCCGTTGTTAGCTAAATCCCAATTAATAGTAAAATTCGCTACATTACTTAAATCTGGTCCGCCAGTACCCAAAACATATATGTTTGTAAATGGTGCATTAATACTTGGCAAAGCATTATTTACAGGAGTACTAAATGTACAATCTGTTTCCTGTCCTACTTCATTTCTAATAACTTCAATACTGTTTGAAAGATCAAACTCACCAGATAAATTTGCTATGTTAGCATTAGTTGACAATCCTGTGATTGCTCCGTTGTAACTAACATTATATATAAAGCAAATTCCAGAACCCGTCTCATCGAAATTCACATCTTCTGGTGAAGCCGGTAATCCTAATATTTTTCCTACAGCATCAGTAACAATCCATTTTTGCGTAGCTCCAATCGTACCAGTTAATGTAATCCCTGAAACGTTATCAGCTATTCCATCTCCTATGGTAAAAATAAATGGTCCGCCTGTTAAAACACCTCCATCTACTACTGGTGGCGTAATATCTCCTTGGTTAGGTTCTTTTCCTCCCACTAGTTCCCCATTAACGTATACAGGAACATTTTGAGCAATCTTTAAATTATTAGAAAGGTCTTTGTAAGAAAAATCATTATCTGCGTTCCAAGCACTTGCTGGTGCTGTTGGTGGCAAACCAACTCTTAACTGAATTTCTCTTCTGTATTCACCTTGTCCACCTGGAAAAGGCATATCAGAAGAACTAACAGCAACCTCTGCATAATAAATATTATTATTTATATCCCAAGGCTTAAGAGTGTTACTAGTAATAGTACCTGCTCCTCGTGCGGTTAATTGATAATCACTTGCTGAAAAACCTGCTGCTATACCTTCTGATATATTAACAAAATACCTTGCTTTCATGGTATTTGGAACTCTAGCTGGCCAAGCCGATCTGTTATTCAACCATATCGCTACCTCAGTAAACTTCGATTGATCGTTATTCAATTTAACTTCATTTATAAACTCTATACCTGGTGTCTCTGGCTGCGGAAAATCTGGTAAAGGAGCTCCTCCATATTCCATCACCATACGCGCTAAAACTCCTTGGTAACAAGCATTATAATCTGTAGCTACTTCATTTGCTTGAAAATCTGTTCTGTTATCTACGAATACATCGTTAGGTTTTCCTGGACCACCTATTAATGCTCCCCAAAGTGTATGTCTTGAGTCAGTTGGTACTGCTTCACTACGTGCCCAGCTAGCGTGTTGACCTCTGTGATGCGGTCTGTCTGGTGGATTAACTCCATAACCTGTAACTAAACTTCTATTTAAAGGGTTGTCTCCTAACACATAGTTTACCTGTGAAACTGCAAAATTAAAGTACTTACTCTTATTAGATGTTGCTACTTTATCACTATAAATTAAAGCTGTTAATGAAGCATTCATTGCGTGTCTTGAAGAACCCCATTGTGTTAAATGAGCTTGTCCTCCTGGAGAGTAGTTTATCCCTCCTCCAACTTGCCAAAAATCTAAATGACGTTCAGCATCTTGTTTGTATGTGTTTTTTCCTGTTATGATGCTTAATAGAACCATATTTCCATACGATTTATCATCCCACACAAAACTCCATAAAAAATCTGGTTTACTGTATAACGCTTCAGCTTTAGCTAAATATGTATCATCTCCAGTTGCTTTGTATAACCATAACGCTCCCCAAACTAATTCATCTTGATATCCTCCTGACGAATAGGTTCCGGTTGCTGGTATATTTCCATCTTCATTGTATTTACCTCTATAGGTATCTCCAAATTCATATAATTCCTTTGCGTGCCTTAATAATGTTGCACTGTAAGATGGATCTGAGTCTTTGAATATAATACTTGCTGATGCCAAAGCGGCAGCTGTTTCGCATGCAACTTCTGTTCCTGGATTTGACGCTGTAATTTTATATGATTTGCGCTGCCCATACTGAGGATGCACATCTATCATTTCTGGCGACATCCAAAAATTATGGTCCTGAGATTTAGAGTCTGCTATTTGTGCATAAAACTCATTTGGTGAAGGATGACATTTAATAAAGTAGTCGGTTACCCATTTAATGTTTCTCTTAAAAGCTGATGATTGTTGTGCCAAATCATATCCATCTTTGTATTCCAAATAGCCCCAATTTAGAGCTGTTACTGAAAATGCCATTGGAAATCCAAATTTAACATGATCTCCTGCATCGTGCCAACCTCCTGTGAGGTCCAAACCAACATCTTGCCCATCATTCACACCAGCGTTGGATCGCCAACTTATACGATTCCAATCGGGTAGAACGCCAGACTGTTGTGTTTCATAAAATAATAATGATTTTTGTAGTGCTTCTGCATAATTATGTTGTGCAAAAAGCTGAGTTGAAACTGTGAGAAGTATTCCCACGAAAAAATGTTTAAGTTTCATAGTATAAGGGGGGTTAGTTTGTTACTTTTTTGAATAAGTAATGCCATTTCAACTAGTTTTATTTTCTAAAACTGCTGATTAAAGAACCACTAAATAATACTAGAATTAAGGTATTTCACTAGAAAGAACACGGGGGACTCTTAATTATAAACACAATTCTAAGTAATTTTGAAATAATTATTTTAAGATATTTTCTTATCTAAAAAATAATTTAAAAAATTGGTTTTTAAGTTTTTACATACTAAATATAATGATAAAAACCAAGATTTAAATGGTTACCCTTTATTATGAAAAAATACGTTCTAAAAAAGTATTTATCGTACAAATTCTACTTCTGAGATTGCTCTTTTTTTAAAAAATTAAGCACAAAAAAAACTCTCATTTCTGAGAGTTTTACTACACAATGTGTTGTACTAATTTATGCTTTTAAGCTTATTGCTTAGGAGCCATTTTAGAAGCGATAGCTGTCATCGTTTCTGAAAACTTTTTAGCAGTTTCAGAATCTTTAATTGATCCTGCTAATTCTTGACCTTTTTTAGCTAATTCAACTCCTTTTTTAGCTAATTCTGTATTTTTTACTACATCTTTACCAGCCGCTAAATAATCTTTAGCATATTCAGCATAAGATTTTAAATATTCTCCTACTTTAGGATCTTTAAATTCTGGAATAGTTACACCTTCTAGAGCAGACTTAACTTCTCCTGTAGCTTTATCCATTGCTTTTTTTGTTTCGTCAGCAGCAGCTTTAACGTCTTTTTTAGCTTCATCAACTACAGTTTTTGTAGTTTCTTTAGCTTCTTTACCAGCTTCTTTAGCTTCTTTACATGATGTTGTTGCTATTAATGAAGCAGCAACAAACACAGTTAACATCACTTTTCTCATGATTAATGATTTTTTAGTTTAAGATTGAATAACAAATGTAACGTTTTGATTAAACTATACAAATAAAACCATCAATTTATGAAAGCTCTGCACTAAATTGTTTTTCATATAGATTTTTATAGTAACCATCGAAATTTAATAAATCGAGATGACTTCCTTGTTCTACTATTTTACCCTTATCCATTACGATAATTTTATCTGCATTTTTAATAGTAGCTAATCGATGTGCTATTACTATTGAAGTTCTTCCTTTCGTAATTTTTTCTGTAGCATATTGTATCATTTGTTCTGACTCAGTATCTACTGAAGATGTAGCTTCATCTAAAATTAAAATGCTAGGTTTACTAACATAAGCCCTTAAGAATGCTATTAACTGACGTTGGCCCGAAGACAACATTGCGCCTCGTTCTTTGACTCTATAATTGTAGCCATTAGGCAAGCTCTCAATAAAGTCGTGTATGCCTATTTGTTTTGCGGCTTCTTTAACTTTTTCTAATGAAATTGTTGTGTCATTAAGTGTAATATTATTCAATATAGTATCTGAAAATAGAAATACATCTTGTAACACTACTGCAACTTGTTTTCGCAATGAACCTAGATCATAATCTTCTACCAATACTCCGTCTACTAAAATTTGCCCACTATTTATTTCATAAAAGCGACTAATTAAATTAATTATTGTTGATTTCCCTGCTCCTGTTGAGCCTACAATTGCTATTGTTTGTCCATTAGTTGCCTTTAGAGAAATTCCTTTTAATACTTCTTCATCTTCTATGTAGCTAAAACGAACATTTTTAAACTCTATATCGCCTTGTAATTGTTCTGCTAATTTTGTTCCTGATTTATTGATAGAGCTTTCAGTATCCATGACCTTAAATACACGTTCACCAGAAACAATACCCATTTGCAATTGATTAAACTTATCTGCTATTTGTCGTAAAGGTCTAAATAACATTTGAGCCATTTGTATGAATCCAATAATTGCGCCAACAGTTACACCATCGTTCTCCATTACTTGTAATCCTCCATACCATACTATTAAACCTATTGCGATAGATGATAATATTTCAGCAATAGGAAAAAAAATAGAATAATACCAAACCGTTTTAACATGAGCATTCTTGTGTTTGTTATTTATTTCTTTGAAATTATCGTACTCTATCTTTTCCCTATTAAACAGTTGTACAATCTTCATTCCTGTAACTCGTTCTTGAACAAAGCCATTTAAATTAGCTACTTGATTTCGTACGTCTTGGAATGTTTTTTTTATAGCAATTTGGAAAAGTTTTGTAGCATAAATTAAGATCGGTAGTACTGCTAATGCTATTAATGCAAGTTTCCAATTGATAACCAACATTACCACAACAACGACTAGCATTTTAAGTATGTCGCTTACAATCATGAAAACACCCTGAGAGAAAAAGTTAGCAATGGTTTCAATGTCTGAAACAACTCTTGTTACCAATCTACCAACAGAAGTATTGTCGAAATATGACATTTTAAATTCTAAAATAGCATTGAAAATTTTTGTTCGAATATCTTTTATTATATGCTGTCCTACCCAATTTGCATAATATATAAAGCTAAATTGTAATATCACCTGTATAATTAACACAGCTACCATAACTATGGTATAGTACATTAATCTCGTTACATCTTTATTTACCGTAAAATCGTCTACAGCTTTTAATAAAACTACTGGACTTGCTGCTGAGAATATGGCTAGTAATATTGTAGATATTGTAGCAATCCAAAATTCCGTTCGGTATTTTTTTGCAAAACTCATTAGTCTTGTAAAAACCTTCAAATCAAATGCGTTTCCTGTATTATCTTTACTCACGTTCTTATATATAATTATATGCTACTTCTGTTAAAAATAATCCTTTTGCTGGAACTGACATTCCTGCTTTACTTCTATTTTTACTTTCAATAATCGTTTTAAAATCTGCTATACTTATTTTTCCTAAACCAACATCAAGCAATGTACCCACTATTGCTCGTACCATATTTCTTAAAAATCGGTTTGCTGATATATAAAATGTTAATTCTTTTTCTTCTAACTTCCATTCGGCTCTTGAGATTGTACAATTAAAAGTATGTACATCTGTTTTTACTTTTGAGAAACATTCAAAATCTTCGTATAAGAACAATATTCTAGCAGCCTCATTCATTAATGCTACATCAATGTTATAATTAATTTGCCAACTCGTATCTAACAAAAAAGGATTTCTTCCTAGCCAAATTTTATATTCGTAACTCCGATTCGTTGCATCAAAACGCGCATGTGCATCATTAGCTACTCGTATCGTTTTATAAATAGCAATGTCGTTGGGTAAAATTGCATTGAGTTTGTAAGTAAAATTATCGTCTAAATCTTTGTCTGTATCGAAATGTGCATACATTTGCGATGCATGAACGCCAGTATCGGTTCTACCAGCTCCCACAATTGTAATTGTTTCTCTTAAAATTGTACTTAATGCCTTGGTTAGTTTTTCTTGAACCGTAATTACATCGGGTTGCACTTGCCAACCATAATAGTTTTTACCGTTATATGATAGCTCTAAAAAATACCTCAAGAATTTATTTTTTTTAAACAGCTAAACTACGGATTTTATTTGGTTAAGAGATTTCTAATTTTCTTAAAAAAAGGAAAAATTAGGTTGTAAATTATCCTTACAATTTACTTTTCATGCATAAAAAATCATAGCTTTTATTCGTAATTTTGCACTGTGAAAAAAATTCTACTTTTATCCGATACGCACAGCCATATTGATGATCAGATTTTGAAATTTGTAAAGTTGGCTGACGAAGTTTGGCATGCTGGTGATATTGGTAATTTACAAGTTACCGATGCTATTAAGAAGTTAAAACCTTTGCGTGCGGTATATGGTAATATTGATGATGCAGGTGCTCGTGCTGAATTTCCGTTGGATAATAAATTTGAAGTTGAAGGGGTTACTGTATGGATTACTCATATTGGCGGATATCCTAAAAAATATAACCAACGTGTTAGAGAGGATTTAAAAATAAATACTCCTAAAATTTTCATCTGCGGCCATTCTCATATTTTAAAGGTACAATTTGACGATCAGTTAAATTTATTACATATAAATCCGGGTGCTGCTGGTAAACATGGTTTTCATAAAGTACGAACAATGGTAAGATTTGAGCTGGATAATGGTGCTATTAAAAATATGGAAGTTATTGAACTTACTAAGCGGTATGCATCTTAGGACTTCGTACGACTGGCATACGAATACTGGCTTTTGTTCCTTCTCCTTTTACCGATTCTATTAAAAAAGTTCCGTTCATCATATGAATTCGAGCCTCGATTTGGTTTAACCCAATGCCTTTGTCTTCTTCTGTTTTATTATCGAAACCTTCGCCATCGTCTTTTACAATTATCGCTAAATTATTATATTCTTCTTCCATCATAATGTAGGCATTTTTTGCATTACTATGTTTTAGAATATTGTTTACCAATTCTTGGATTATGTTGAATGTTTTTATCTCGAATTCTTGTGAGTAACGGTATACATTATGAATAGCTGTATTAATTTTGATATCGGAATTAGAAAACTTCTTAGCAACATCTTTTATAGCATATTCTAAGCCGAACTTCAATAATACTGAAGACATTAAATTATGTGATAAATCTCTAATCTTTTCTGAAGCCTCAGCAATTATTTGCCGCGTTTTTTGAAGTTCTAAAGGAATACTTCCATCAAATTGTTTACAGCTTGCTTCTAAATGCATGTTTGCTGAAGAAAGTAAAGCACTTACATTATCGTGTAATATTTCTGCTATTTGTTTTCGTTCCGTTTCTTTACCATCAATTGTAGCGTTTATTATTTTTACTTGCGACTGCGATTTGAGTTGTTCTAACTTTTTTTGTTGTTGCAGTTCGTTTTGTGAATATTCTAAACTTAAGTTTCGTTGCCTTAGCTTGGCTAAGTTTGCTATGTACAAAAACAGTAGAGAAACAATAACACCAGCAATACCTACTGCCCACGTTTTCTTTTCTGCTTTCAGTCGCTTATTTTCTTCTTCTTTTTTTACAATACTAACATCATTCTCTGCTTTAATTTTAGTTAACTCTTTAGTTAATTCTCTATCTTTTAAGCTATCTCTTATTGCATAGGAATCTCTAACATATTCATAAGCTCGATAATCTTTGAGATTGTATAAAGCCCAAGCTATATTATCTAATAACATCTCTTTTCTTTGAATAGCTTTTAATGATTTACCGTTTCGGATATAGGCTAAGCCTTTATTGTAAACTTTCCCTGCTTTTTCATATTCATTTCTTAAAACATAAATATTAGCCAAATTATTATAAGCTAAAGCTAGTTGAATTCTATTATTTAAACCTTCATTTATTTTGATAGCTTCTAGAAATAATTTTTCTGCTTTTGATAAATTATTCTCCATTGCTGATATCCTTCCCAAATTAACATAAGCTTTTGCTTTGTTTGTAAGGATCGAACTTTTTATACTGTTTAAACTAATTAGTTTGTTTAAATAATATTTTGAACTATCTATTTGCTTTATATGTAAGTGAGAGTACGCTAATGAAATATAAGTCTCAGAAGTTAAAATATCTAATTCGTTGTTTGATTTTGTTTCATTTCTTTCTGAAATATCAAGAAGATTCAATGCCTTATTTAAAAACTTAATAGCATCAATATTACCTTTACCAATTTCTAATAAAGATAATTCTAATGTTTCTCGATTATCTCTGTATTTATTCAGAATCATCCCTATTAGTAGGTTAACTCTTATTTCTAAAACTTTATCTTTATACCTTGATTCAGCTA
>JAHDDQ010000108.1 GCA_020629275.1 Tenacibaculum sp.
AAAAAGTATTTCTAATGATATTTTAGGAATGATGTTAATTACTCCTCAAACTTCTGCAGAAGGAAAATTAGTAAATCAAGTTTTAATTGCTGAAGACGTATATTATCCTGGTGATAGTGAGCCAAATGAATTTTATATGTCGGTTTTATTAAACCGTGCTACAGGTAGAAATATGATCATATATTCTACTGAAGGAGGTATGGATATTGAGACTGTAGCTGAAGAAACACCACACTTAATATTTACAGAAGAGGTAGATCCAGGAACAGGATTATTACCATTTCAAGCACGTAAAATTGCTTTTAACCTTGGGTTAAGCGGTGGAGCAATGAAGGAAATGGTGAAGTTTGTTACTGCATTATATACAGCATATATAAAATCTGATTCAGCAATGTTCGAAATCAACCCAGTGTTAAAAACATCGGATGATAAAATTATGGCTGTTGATGCTAAAGTTACTTTAGATGAAAATGCATTATATCGTCATAAAGATTATGCAGCAATGCGTGATGTTCGTGAAGAAAATCCAATTGAAGTAGAAGCTAAAGCTGCTGGTTTAAACTATGTAGATTTAGATGGAAACGTTGGATGTATGGTAAACGGTGCTGGTTTAGCAATGGGTACTATGGATTTAATTAAACAAGCTGGTGGAGATCCTGCAAACTTTTTAGATGTAGGAGGTACAGCAGATGCTCAACGTGTTGAAACTGCATTTGGAATTATCTTAAAAGATCCTAATGTAAAAGCAATATTAGTAAATATTTTCGGAGGAATCGTTCGTTGTGATCGTGTTGCTCAAGGAGTAGTAGACGCTTATAAAAATATGGGAGATAAGATTAATGTGCCTATTATTTGTCGTTTACAAGGAACAAATGCTAAAGAAGCTAAAGAATTGATTGATAACAGTGGAATGGAGATTATTTCTGCTACAGAATTTCAAGAAGCTGCTGATAAAGTTGGAGAAGTTTTAAAAGCATAATAGTTTTTTACAAATTTCTTATTTAAATATAATGAAAACCTTATTCTTTTAAGAATAAGGTTTTTTTATTTTTCTCATTATACTTAGTTGTTTAACAGTGTTTTAAGTTGTTGTTAACTAAGTTTTATTGAATTTACTTTGTAGGAGCTTTAAGCTAACTCTTACTTATTGTTTTGTTAAGGTTAGTGTAATAGTTATTGTTGTTTTATGAAATATTTTTGTACTGGGTTGCAAGCCAAAATATTACAAGTCTATAGATAGAAAATATAATTAGAAACATAACAAAAAAACAAATTCATTCAAGTCCCCACTAAAACCAATCATTATGAGATTTATTAAATTAATAGTACTTACCATTTTATTGGTATCAACATCAGCATTAGCAGTAAATAATGAGAATAATAATGCAAACAGGAACATACTAAATTTAGCTAAAGAAGTACAAAGTTTACTTAAAAAACCTAAATTTATCATAGAAGAAGATATTTCTGTGATTGTAAAACTAACAGTCAATAGAAATAATGAGATAGTTATACTATCTATAAACTCTGATGAGAAAAAGGAGTTAGTCTCTAATTACATAAAATCAAGATTAAACTATAAGAAACTGAATAGAAGTGTAAGTGCCAAAGTATACACATTACCTATCAAGATAACTACATTGAATTAAAAAGTAATACTAATAAAGAAAAAGGAACATAAAATAGCCCCTCAATATTGAGGGGCTATTTTTATAGTTGTTCTTTTAAAATTTTAATTTCATCTCGTAATTGTGCTGCTAACATAAAGTCTAAACCTTTTGCAGCATCTTCCATAAGTTTTCGTTTTTCTCGAACTCGTTTTTCTATTTCGGATTTAGGTAAAAACTCTAAATCTTGTTCAGCTACTTTTTGTATAGCATTATCGTATTGATATGTCGTGGTTGTTTTCTTAGATAAAGTATCGTCAATTTTTTTATTAATCTGAGTAGGAGTTACACCATTTTTTGTGTTGTAAGCTATCTGTTTTTCTCTTCTACGATTAGTTTCATCAATAGTCTTTTGCATACTATTGGTTACTTTATCCGCATAAAGTATGGCTTTACCGTTTACATTACGAGCGGCTCTACCTACCGTTTGGGTTAATGATCTATGTGAGCGTAAGAACCCCTCTTTATCCGCATCAAGAATAGCAACAAGAGAAACTTCAGGTAAATCTAATCCTTCACGAAGAAGGTTTACACCAATTAGCACATCAAATAATCCTTTCCTTAGGTTTTGCATAATTTCGACGCGCTCTAAAGTATCAACATCAGAATGAATATAACGGCAACGAATTTGAATACGTGTTAGATATTTTGCAAGCTCTTCAGCCATTCTTTTTGTTAGTGTGGTAACTAATGTTCGTTCGTCTTTATCTACTCGAATCTGAATCTCTTCAATCAAATCATCAATTTGATTTAAACTAGGGCGAATTTCAATTATAGGATCTAATAGACCTGTAGGTCGTATAACCTGTTCTACGAATATACCTTCTGTTTTATGAAGTTCATAATCAGCAGGTGTAGCAGAAACATAAATAACTTGATTTTGTAAGAGCTCAAACTCTTCAAATTTTAAAGGCCTGTTATCCATTGCGGCAGGTAACCTAAACCCATATTCAACTAGATTTTCTTTTCTACTTCGGTCACCTCCATACATTGCGTGAACTTGTGGCACGGTAACATGACTTTCATCAATAACCATTAAATAATCGTTAGGGAAATAGTCGAGTAAGCAGAAAGGTCGAGTACCAGCTTGTCTACCATCTAAATATCGAGAATAATTTTCAATCCCTGAACAGTATCCGAGCTCTCGTATCATTTCTAAATCAAATTCTGTTCGTTCTTTTAAACGCTTGGCTTCAAGATGTTTTCCTATATCTTTAAAATAGTCATGTTGCTTTACCAAATCATCTTGAATTTGGTGAATTGCATTCTGTAAAACATCAGGAGAAGTAACAAATAGGTTTGCAGGATAGATATTTAAATGTTCAAATTCTTCCACAATCTGATTGTTCTCGATATCAAATGCTTCAATTTCTTCGATTTCATCACCAAAGAAATGAACTCGATATCCGTTCTCGCCATATGAAGGATAAATGGTAACTACGTCTCCTTTTACCTTGAAAGTACCGCTTTTTATTTCCACTTCTGAACGAGAATATAAACTAGTAACTAATTGATGTAAGAACTTAGTTCTTGAGATTAATTGACCTCTTTCTATTTCAATAACATTTTTCTTGAATTCGTTAGGGTTTCCAATACCATATAAACAAGAAACAGAAGCGACTACTAACACATCTCTTCTTCCAGATAATAAAGAAGAAGAAGTGCTAATACGTAAACGTTCTATTTCATCATTAATAGATAAATCTTTTTCGATATATGTTCCTGTAACTGGTATATATGCTTCTGGTTGATAATAGTCATAATAAGAAACAAAGTACTCAACAGCATTGTTAGGGAAGAATTGTTTGAATTCTGAGTATAACTGCGCAGCTAAGGTCTTATTGTGCGCTAATACTAGTGTGGGCCTGTTAACCTCGTTAATAACATTAGCAACGGAAAAAGTTTTACCAGAACCCGTTACACCTAAAAGGGTTTGATGCTTTTCGTCATTGATAATTCCATTAGCAAGCTGTTTTATTGCTTGAGGTTGATCACCCGTAGGTTTAAATTCTGATACTAGTTGAAAGTCCATAAAACAAAAATAAGGATAGTTTTAATTTAAAACTATCCTTATTTTTTATGTTATGTATTTTATTTATTTTCTTAATAAAGAGAAATGTCCTCTTCGATCTCTAACATTTCCTTTTCGATCTACCAATTGAATATTAAACCAATAATCACTTGAAGGTAAAACCTTACCGTTATATAACCCGTTCCATCCGTCTCCATCGATCTCAAGTTTTGTGATCACTTTTCCGAAACGATCGAAGATATAAATATTACTTTCAGGATAGAATGTTGAATTGGCTCCTTTTATAACCCAAATATCATTAGTTCCATCGTTATTAGGAGTAAAGAATTTAGGGAATTCAATAACAGATACATCAATTTGCGCAATACCACAACCATTTTTATCACGTACAAGAACTGAATAAATTCCACCTTGTAATTGATCGAATAAAGGTTCGTCTTGGAAATTTCTAATAATAGTACCGTCTTCATTTTGAAGTGCAAATTCGTAATCTCCAATTCCTAAATTATTGTTTGCATTATCTATAACAATTGAGTTGTTATTAGAGTCATCAATAATTTTAATGTCATCATCGGTAATCGTTGCGATTATAGATTCATTCACAACAATAGTTCTCGTGCGTTTACATAATGTTGTAACGTTAGTAGCAGTAACATTATAATTACCGCCAGTACTAACTATTAGCTGAGTTGTATTTCCTATTACAGCTGGATCTGTGTCTTTTGTCCATTCGTAAGTATAACTTCCGTTAGGGTTTTCTATCTGAATTGTAATAGGAGGATTGTTTAAACAAACAATTTGTGGTGTAGTTACATCGAAATCGGGTAGTGGATTGATGATTAAATCAAAGAAAGTATCATCATTTACACAACCAGTATCTTTATTTTCCACTCTGATATAAATACGTTGCGGATTTGAAGTATTCGTATAAATCATTTTATCGGTATCCGATATAATGTCTGTGTTTGTTACAGCTCCATTTTGAGAGGTATGATAAGAGATTTTAAAATCATCATGTTCAACTACTGGGTAGTTGGTTAGTATTTCTGATTCTTTTACAGTTAAGTCAATGTTTTGGATTATACCATTAGTATCGTCTCCATCAAGATCGTCATCACATTCAGAAAGATTAGAAATATCAGTGATTAGAATGTTTGGTTCTGGATGAATCCTAATTAATAAAGAAGTTGCACCATATCTACATCCTGTATCGGTATCTAAAATACTAATCCATAAAGTCTCTTCTCCTTCTTGTCCTACTATAGTAGTTGTCGTTGGATCGTTACTATAACTTGTTTTACTAACAGCATTAATACCATCTGTAGCTTCTGTTCTTGTTTTGTGATATGAGATTAAATACCTTACTGGGTCTCTACCATCAAGAATTTCTGTGTCTTTAACACTTAAATCAATCTGCTGTTCTAAACCATTTCTAGTATCACCATCTACAGCACCAGTATCACATACTTCTAAAGGAAGAATTGTATTAGTAATGACAGGAATAGGATTGATGATAATATCAAATGACTCTTTACTATTGTAACATGAAGTGGTATTGTTAGTTATTCTAACATAAATAGTTTGTTGACTAACCGTTCCAGCTGTAAAACCAGTTGGAGCTGTATTTCTATAGTTTGAATCGTTTGGAATAGCATTACTTCCCGTATCAGCATCACCTTCAGTTGTATGGAATGTCACAGTAAAGTCAGCAGGATTCTGAGTTCCTAATAAGGTTGGTACTTGTGTTCTTAAATCTATCCCAGTATTTTCACCATCAATAAAACTCCCACTACTAAAATCATCACACTCTTCTATGTCAGTTACAGGATTAGCTACTGGTACTGGTTGAGCAAGAATATAAAGTTGACCAATACCTGTACAGTCATTATTAACTCGGTTAATGATTTTGATGTAAATAGGTTGCCTAGTAATTGCAGGAACAGCACTATTACGATAATTAGCAATATCTGGAATTGAATTTATAACGGCATCCCTATCCGCTATAGTTTCAAAATATAAAACTTCTAAGTTAGGTCTAATAGAAGGAAGAAATAAAGCCTTAATTTCATCTTCAGACGAACTTAAGTCAAAATTGGTAATACCATCCGTGTCATCATTGGCAGCAGTGTCATTACCATCTACATCCAATAGATCATCACAGACAGCAAACTCTCTATTATACGCTACATCACCTGCAAACTGAATAGATACATCCAAACGAGAGACTCTAAAACAGCCATTTGATGTTGTTGTTCTTACCCAAACTTGATCACCATCACTAGCCGTATGTCTTATAGGATCAGCTATTGCGTTTGTATTTGAATTAGCATTCGATTGAGAAGTATAATACGTAAAGGTTTCACTTACATAGTTACTAGATATATTAATTTCAGCTTGAGTTAAATTAACACTTGTAGATAAATCAGAGTCTGTATCACATTGTCTCATTAATGCAGGGTTGTTAATAATAACAGGTAACGGATTTACAATTAATTTAAATGGTTTAAAAGTAGCCGATGAGCTTTCAGAAACGGTATTACAATTTGCATTATCTACATTTTCAACCCTAACATAAATAGTTTGTTCATTGATAGTTGTATTTCTGTAAGGTGTATTTTTATCAATAACATCAGTAGTTGCATCTGCTTGAGCGCCTGCTAAAGTAGTATGATAAGAAACAGAATATTGAGTTGGTAGCAAACCATTAAGAATTTCTGCATCTTTGGAAGATAATAGGAAATTATTAAAGAAACCGTCAGTATCCCCTCCGCTAACAGAGTCATCACAAGCTTCATAATCTACGGCTTGAGTAGGGGTTGGTAATCCAGTAACACGTAATTGAAATTGAGTAATTTCATAACAGGCAAAAGGAGCATCTTTATTATGCACTCGCGCAAAGATATCTTCTGTTGTAAATGCAGTTGTATTTGTGTAAGGGTTTGTTAATGCATTAGCTATAATATGTCCTTCTGCATCAGTTCTATTTAAATAATAAAACACTTCGAACTGAGCCGGGTCTTGTGTACCAAGAATAGTTGGATTAACATCGGTAACCAAATCAAAACTATTAAAACCATCACCATCTAGATCACAAAAATTAATGTCAGGAGCAGGATTTGCAACGGCTGGTTGAAAGACTTCTACATTGAAAGTACCTTCTAATCGAGTCGCATTACCGCAGCTGTTTGTTAATGTTACTACAAGGGTGTATGTACCGTTGTTACTTGTTGTAAGATTATTTATTGTAAGTGCAGGAACATTAGATACTACAGATGTAGTAGTTCCGTTATCGAAAGTCCATTCATAAGTTACACCACTTCCAGTCACTGTTCCTGGTTGAATCTGTATTGATTGACCAATACAATATTTAAGATCTTGATTGTTTATAACTTCAGTTGAGGAAACATCAATAATTTCAATAGGTAAGAGTAATGAAGATATAAACGGAGGTAAACCTTGGGTTGACAATTGACCACCTAAATTTACTGCACCTTTTGTGAATATAATATTTCTTGCAAGTGCATTTGGATTCTCAATAACATCTAAACTTGTAGCATCTCCACTTGGGTCGTCATAAGCCAAAGGAATTGTAGCGTATATTTTACTATCAGGACCAAGCTGTAAGCTACCTCTAAATCCAGGGGTTTGCTCATGTATCATGCTTTTTGAAGCGGGAATATCTGTAGCAAATAAATCAAATTGGAAAAGTTTATATGTTGTTTCTGGGTCTGATGTGGTACCTCTAAAATCTGATACAGTAGAAATATATAATTTTCTTGAATCTACAGAGAACTCAACACCATAGGGTTGACCATCTGCTACATTAGTCAGTTGAACTTCTGAAGCATTATCTACAACACCAGTAGTAGCATTGAAGTCGTACAACATTGCAACTCCATTTTGATTGGCCACTGCTAGTTTGGTTCCGTCAGGAGATAGTTTTAAGTTACCCCTACTAGTTACACTTGTTGTTGTTGTTGAAATAACTGGAGTAGTATTTACCCCGTCTTTATCAACTTTAAAGGCATAATATTCATTGTCTACTGGTGAAACTACCCAATATGTATCACAATCATTTCCACGCACTGCCGCCACTTTTTCTGACCAAGAACTCTCTTTACCGAAAGATAAATCAACAGGACCGGCAATAACTTCACCAACACCACCATTAAGTGAAATATCAATAGTGTAAAGGTTTAATCCATCAATTCCATCATCAACTGTAAATAAGTAATATATGGTAGTAGATTCAGGTCTAGGAATAATCATACCAGATTGTGTACTTGAAGGATCACCTTTCAAATCATTGGCTAAACCACCGGTTGAGTATCTCATTACATCATGATTTTTGTCCCATACTGTAATACCATCTGAGTAGAAAAGTAAATTACCATCTTTGTCAGAGAATGTAGAACATCCTTCGAGCGTACTAATTTGACCATCAGTTAAAGCAGTTGGTGTACCACTATTAAAATCTAAACCAGCATTTCTACCGAAGTACCACACATTTGCTTGTTTTTGGGCGAATGCACCGATAAAGAAATGCGATAATATTATAAAAAAGATAATTTTCTTCATGAAAACTTAAATTTAAAGCCCAAAAGTAAAGAAAACTACCTATAAATCACGCTTTTTTAACAAAGTAAATGACAAGAATATAAAAATAAAGGTCCAAATAAGAACAATAAAAATATCAAAAAGGTTAACAGCATAATCTTTAACTAGTTCTTCACCGATTTGTTTAGCTACCGATTTTACTGCCCCAAGTCTCGTAAAAGGTTCTTTTATAAGGTTTGACATCGCTTCTAAAGGGAAAAACTGCATGATACTATCTACTTTTGCGGCAGCTTCTAACTTTAAGTCTTTGAATGTCCAAAACAAGTACCCTTTAACGATACTTTCAATAATAAACCAAACGATCATACCTGCAACAGCAAAGGCAGAACGTTTTATAAGTATCCCTAAGAATAAACCGAAAGAGAAAAATCCAACTAGTTTTATGAAAAAAGCAAATAGGTATTCTAAATCTGAGAAAATTATAGAAACTTCATTAAAATCAGAATAAATCATTCCTAATACCAAAGAAATGATAAAAGCAAATAGAGTAGAAATAGCAGCAAATACCAATACAGTATAAAACTTAGATAGAATAAATTCTTTCTTGCTCAATCCGTCTATTAGGTTTTGTTTTAGTGTTTTATAACTATACTCATTTGCCATCATGGAAACAATTACTAACAGGAGAAAAAATTTAAATATGGCAGCTATGTATGAATTAAAATGCCAGATGTATGGAAAATTAAATATACCTTGGTCTGCTAAGTGAAATTTTACAGGCCCAATATCGAATTTAATAGCAGCTATAAGTGCTATCGAAGTTAACAAGCCAAAATAAATAATAGTTAGTATTCTACTTGCTTTATTATGTTTGAGTTTGTGAAACTCAATATTTAAGAGACGTAACATGTGTCGAGTTTTATGAATTAGTTATTAGTAAGATTTAAAAATTGTTCTTCAAGGCTAGGTTTTCGCTTAACAATATGCGAAGCAATAATGCCATTCTCGTATAAATATTGATTAATCTTAGCTGCAGAAGTTTCGCTCTCTAATCGTGCAATTACTAAATCATCGTCTACATTCACTGTAGCAATGTCATAGTAGTTTTTTAAAATATTAATAAGCTTTTCTTGATCTCCTTCTGTTTTCACCTCTATAATTCCATTTGAAGCAATCATATTTTCAACTCTACCACTGTACAATTTCTCCCCTTTTCTAATCACAATTACATGAGAGCATACTTTTTCAACTTCATCTAAAAGATGCGAAGCCAATAATATTGTGGTCCCATTTTTTGCGATTTTTTTTATAATTTGTCTGATTTCATGAATCCCTTGCGGATCTAAACCATTAGTAGGTTCATCTAATATTAAAATCTCCGGATCATTTAGAAGAGCAGAAGCGATGGCTAAACGTTGTTTCATTCCTAAAGAATAAGTTTTAAACTTACTATCTCTACGTTCGTAAAGATTGACAACTTTTAGTTTTTCATTAATGCTATCGTATGGTACTCCTTTAATTTTACAAATCAGTTTTAGATTTTGAAAGGCAGACATGTAAGGGTAAAAATTAGGTCTTTCGATAATAGCGCCTACTTTCTTTAGAGCTTCATGAGTAGAAGTAGTTCCGTTAAACCATGAAAATTCACCAGAAGTTTTATTTACTACATTAAGAATAATACCTAGTGTGGTAGATTTTCCACTTCCATTAGGACCTAATATTCCGTAAACATTTCCTTTTTCAATGTCGAACGACAAATTTTTAACAGCATGAACTCGACCAAATCGTTTGTCGAGGTTTTTTATAGATAAAATAGTATTCAATGGTACAATGATTTAGTCGATTTATTATTCGACGATTAAGATACCAAAATGTTACGAGATTTTTTCTAAGGAAGTTTAAACTTTTAAAAAGCAGTACAATTAAAAATTATCAAAATCTAAATTATCAAGATCTTCAAAATCATTAAAAAAATCATCTTGTTCATCTTTAAACTCATCTTCGATTTTATCAGATTTAAAAATTTTGTCAGGAGCTTCTTTAGGTATTTCACCTACACTTAATATAACTTTTGTTTCAGTTACGGGAGTGGTAGTTATTTCGATAACTTCAACATAAAAAGTCCACATATGCAAGAAGTCATAAACATATATAAGTTTATCATTATTTTTAGGCAAAATTTCTTTTGTAATGCAAGAAGACATAAATAACTGTTCTCCTGCTTCAGCCATATTAAATAGAGGAATCTCTTGTCCTTGATTCCATTCGTGATCACTTATATAGAAAGAGGCCATTTCTGAACCATCAAATCCAAAAGCATTAGCTATGTCAAAATGTAATTTTTCTAAAGAAAATTTTTCATCAACAATTAATGTTCTTATTACATCATCATCAGCATCAAGTATTACTCTAACTTTGTACATTATTTGATTTTTAATGACTACAAAAATACGTATTTTTACTCCTCAGTTAAAAATTTCCCTATTTAAATAGTAAACATGATAAAAGAAGATGTTTTAAAAAAATTGAATGCATACAATGCCAATACATTAATGGAAACATTAGCCATGGAATTTATTGATGTAGGAGATGATTTTTTGATTGTAAAAATGCCTGTAAATTCAAAAGTGTATCAACCATATGGTATTTTACACGGAGGTGCAACTGCAGCATTGGCAGAAACAGCAGGAAGTTCTGCCTCAGCATTATTTGTTGATACTAAAGAAAAAATAATTAAAGGAATAGAATTGAGTATTAACCATGTAAAAAGCAAAAAAGAAGGATTTGTTTTTGCCAAAGCTAAAGCAATACATAAAGGTAGAACTACTCATTTATGGGAAGTTAGGATTACTGATGAGAACGATGCTTTAATTTCTATTTGTAAGATCACTAATATTGTTTTGGATAAAAAAAAGAGTAACTAATTGTTTAAAAGGATATTAAAAATAGCAATAGTTTTATTAGTACTACTTTTAGTGGCATTGTATATAGCATTAGTGTATTTCACAAGCCCTAAATCAGACGACACAATATTAGCGTCATTTGAAAAAAGTAAAATTAAACCAATAATTTCAAAAGAAAAATATAAAGGGTTTGATTACAGGAAAATAGCGGTTGTTAAGGATACTGTTTTACCTACGGTTGTGTTTGTTCATGGAACTATAGGTTCCTTAAATGATTTTAACAAGTATATGATAGACGAAGAACTACAGAATCGTCTAAACATGATATCTTACGACAGAATAGGTTACAACTATCATGATAAAAATCCTGTTCAAGAAAGTATTGCGTTTGAAAGAGATATGTTATTGCAGATACTAAAATCATATCCTAAAAATAAACTAATCTTAGTAGGATATTCTTACGGAGGTCCAATTGCACTTTCTGTGAAACAAAAGTTAAGGCAGATTGTTTTGTTAGCTCCAGCGGTAATGAGTAAGGTAGAACCAATGCCGTGGGCTATCAATTTTTATAAGTGGAGACTAACAAGATGGCTTGTACCTTACGTATGGAAACAGGCATCAAAAGAAAAAATATCTCATAAAGCAGATTTAAAGAAATTTGAAAAAGAGTGGTACAATACTCCAAATAAAGTAAAAGTGATACATGGAAATGCTGATTGGATAGTACCGTATGAAAATTCATTATTATTAAAAAAGCAGTTTCCAGAGAATCAATTTGAACTTAAAACAATACCTGAAGCTAGTCATGGTTTAGTTTGGTCGAATTTTGAATTAATTAAAAAGGAATTATTAAAAAGTACAAATTGAAGTTTTTTGAAAAAATATCGAACTCCTTTTTAAAAGGAGAACCTTTTGCAGTATATCGTAAACCACAACAAGAAGTTGTGCACGCTTTTATTCAAAAAAATACAGTTTTACATGAAGTAAAAGATTATTCTGAAGTAGGTTTTGTTTTTGCTCCTTTTAATAACGAGCAAAAATCGATCTTAATACCTTTAGATGAATCTGAATATATATCAGAATTATATACTTCCAACACGACCAAAAATATTACCAAAAGAGAAGTAGGAGAAGTACCAGGAAGGGAGAAACATATAAATCTAGTTGCAAAAGGAGTTAAGGCGATTAAAGAGGGCGAGTTTAAAAAAGTTGTATTATCCAGAAAACAATTAGTTAATTTAAATGTTTTTGATCTCATA
>JAHDDQ010000109.1 GCA_020629275.1 Tenacibaculum sp.
AAACTACAGCAGAAAAATTACAGATGGAAGGTGAACCTGTAAATATTGATAACATTGAAAAAAAAATTCGTAACGAGATTGAATTCTTCTCAACGAAACTAAAAGATGGTGCAAGTGAGATTTCTGATAAAATTTCTAGTGCAGATTATGAGAGATTACGGAATCAAACCAAATCAGGGCTTCAGGATTTCCTAGACACTGTTGGTAAAATTTTGTCTGCTGTATTTAAGGTATTTGGCAAATTCATGGGAGTTTTATTGGTTTTCATCGCTGGTATCATATTAATCTCGTTTCTATTTGCCGTATTCTCTATAAGTAGTCTTGAGATACTGGGATTTGATAGTGACATTGTACACTATCCACCTTTCTTTTACGATTCTGTTTTCCCTGAATGGCTGTTAAGTGTTTTCGGGCTAATTGTAATAGGAGTTCCTTTTTTGGCACTACTTATACTAGGTTTGAGAATTTTATCTCCAAATATTAAAAGGTTGAGTACAGCAACCTCTTTATCACTATTTGGTATTTGGTTAGTCTCATTATTATTTGTTGGATTTTCAGGAATTGAATTTGCTACATCAAAAGCACAAGACGCAGTAAAAGTAAGTAAGAAAACGTTTCTATTCAATCCAGAGAAACCTTTAAAAATAGGGTTGAAAAATGATGATGATATTTATTATCAAAATACAGTTAAAAGAAGAGAAAATTCTATTGAAGTTTATATCGACGACAACAAAATGAAGTATTCAAATGATGTACGAATAGATGTAGAAAGAAGCGATTCTGATGAAGCTTATATAGAGATTAAAAAAGAATCGGAAGGTAGAAAACGAAAAGAAGCTTTAAATAATGCTGAGAATATAAAATACAAGTTTAAAATTGAAGATAATAAAATAATATTCGATGCATTCTTTCTGAGTAATTTCAAGAATATGTGGAAAGATGAAGAAGTTTATATTACAGTATTTATTCCAAATGGAACTACAGTATTCTTTGAAAATTCATCAAAAAGATTCTTGTATAATATAGATAATACAGAAGATATTTACGACAGAAATATGGCCAACCATAACTTTAAAATGACTCCTAAAGGTTTTGAGTGTATTGATTGTGAGGGTTATAAAAAAAGCTCTGACTGGGATGATAATGATGATGATGACCAAAGTGATGACACGAATGATAATGACGTGACCTTCTTATTTGACAGCACGATTAACGATTCAAAAGCTGAGTTTATCATTAGCAAAAAGACAACAAAAAACGAACTAAACAAACTCATTCAATGGTTTAAAAGTAAAAGAAATATTGATATTTCTATCATAAAATCATCATACGACAATGACCAGAAAATCAAAAAAATATCACTAGAAATTGATTGCAATGATGGATACAACGGTGCATTAACTATATCAAATAACACGTTAGATAATATCTCGAAAGGATTCGTTAGACGTTATGATGAAGACGACGAAGGACTAGCATTTAAAATTTGGTAACCTAAACAATTAACTAACTATGAAACAACTATTAGACTTCTTTTTTAACGAAAACTTTTTCTGGAAAATTATACTAACCGTATGGGCATTATTAACCTCATTTTTTAGTCAAGCACAAGTAAACGAAATCCCTAATTATCATGCTAAAGACATGGCTTTACACAAGGAGATTGTTAAAATGGATAGTATTTACTTTAACGCATACAATACCTGCGATATGAAAACACAGGAAGCTCTCATTGATGAAGATCTTGAATTTTTTCACGATAACGGTGGGTTATCTACATCTAAAAAAGATATTTTAATTTCTCTAAAGAATAATATTTGTAATAAAGTTACACGAACATTAATTAAAGGTAGTGTAGAAGTTTATCCTATACCAAACTACGGTGCTATACAAATGGGATATCATAAGTTCTTCAATAAACAAGAACCAAATGCGAAATCAGTTCCTAGTAAATTTGTTACTATTTGGAAGAAAGGAAATAATAATTCATGGACGATTACAAGAGTAATCAGTCTCCATTAAAAAATTAGTTTATGTGTTAGCTAGCTCTAAACTAATACTTGGTTTACTTAGCCAAAGCCTTCCTGCTTTGGCTTTTTTTCTATTATTCATTACATTTGAAAAAAAAGCATATGAAAATAGAGTTTGCAACTATAAATAAAAGAGTAAAAGCAGCAATAATAGATAGTATCTTCTTAATTGTAATAACATTGCTCATTAGTGAATTATTTGCTGTAGCAGAGTTAAACAATACTATCTTTAAAATAATAGCCTTCGTACTTATCTTTATTCTTTATGATCCTATTTTCACAAGTTTTTATGGAGCCACCATTGGTCATTCTTATAACCACATATCTGTGAGGCAAGAGGATAATCCAAAGAAAAATATTTACTTTCATTATGCAATTATTCGCTTTCTTATTAAAGTCTCATTAGGTTGGCTTTCACTATTAAGTATAATAAATAGCACCAATAAAAAAGCAATTCATGATTATGCTGTTAAATCTATTGTAATTGAAAACTAGCTAAAACTAAATTATATATCTTTAGCATGTTTCAAATTATCGTAACATGCACAAAAAAAATTTCAAAATAGTAGCTATTTGTTATGTTAATGCCCGTTACTTTAGTTCCACGATTTACTGAATTCGCTATGTACAGATAAAACATCTCTACTAGTGGGTTCTCTTTTTATTATGGGAAATGAGAATAGAACGATAGAGAATCCTTTTGAGGGTTTGGCAAGTGGTATAACTATTTTCAAAATAGCTAGGGGTATTCAAATAGATTTACGATAAAATTTAAGAGAATGAAACAATATGATTCCTAAACCATTTCCAATGGTTTAGGATATACAGATGTAACATCTGCAATAATATTTTAATTATGAATAAAGCACTAAATATTATCCTATTAATCTTTTCGGTAGCAACCTTTTCTCAAAATTTACCAAAAGGTTTTTCCTATGTGAAAGACATCATTCCCACCATACAGCAAGAATTACGCTATTGTTCGCACAATAATTTCATGGGCGTTCCTGCAAATGGATATGAGGAACCAGTTTTAATTACCTCAACAAAAACAGCAAATGCATTAAAGAAAGTACAAGATAAACTTTCAAAAAAAGGATTAGGACTAAAGGTTTATGATGCATATAGACCACAAACAGCCGTTAATCATTTCGTAAAATGGGCAAGAGTTCCTAACGATACAGTAACAAAAAGCCAGTATTATCCTAAACTGAACAAGCGACATCTTTTTAGATTAGGATACATAGCCACTAAATCAGGGCATTCCAGAGGTAGCTCGATAGATTTAACTATAGTTAATATAAATTCAGGAGAAGAATTAGATATGGGTAGTCCTTATGACTTTTTTGGTGTTGTTTCTCACACAAGT
The DNA here is from genome assembly GCA_020629275.1 of Tenacibaculum sp. GTDB lineage: Bacteria > Bacteroidota > Bacteroidia > Flavobacteriales > Flavobacteriaceae > Polaribacter. The sequence continues at coordinate 3,400 of JAHDDQ010000109.1, forward strand.
TATACTAAACTTTCCAAAGAGCAAAAAAGTAATAGATTATTGCTAAGAAAAATCATGTTAGCTAATGGTTTCAAACCCTATTCAAACGAATGGTGGCATTTTACTTTACGAAATGAACCTTTCCCAAAAACTTATTTTGATTTTCCAATTAAGTAAGAATTAACACTTCTTATCGACAAAAATTTAAAAACGGTATTATCTTTGTTGTAATTCTAGTTATGATGTACAATTTTTCTAAACCTTTATTATTTATTCTTATACTTGCTTCAATTAGCTTAATAGCACAAATTGATAAGTCTAAAGGAAGTTCTTCCAAAGGAACTTCTATAGGCATAATACAAGCACCTGCGAGAGTAATAAAAAAGCCTAAAACACTTGGTTTTGGTAATGATAATGGTTTTAAAACTGCTAATAAGGAACTAGAACAAAAACAAAGAAGAAAACAAGCAGAAGACGATTTGAAAAATAAAGGTATTTTAACGAAAGCTAAAATTGCTGAAGAAAGATATTTGAATAATTTCAAACGAATTAATGGTCAGTTTCAATATCCAGTAATAGATCAAGATTTAGGGAGTATAAGTACAGAATCTAAAAGTGTTACTATTATTTGTAGAGACTTTCAATATCCAGATGGAGATCGTGTTACAATTTACATTAACAACATTCCTGTTGTAACAAATCTTACACTACAACAGCGTTTTCAATCATTCAACATCCCATTAGAGGAAGGTGTAAATAAAATAATGATTGTTGCCTTAAATCAAGGAACTTCTGGACCAAATACTGCAGCTTTTAAAGTATACAATGATGCGGGTATGATTCTCTCTTCAAATGAATGGAATTTAGCTACTGGAGCTAAGGCCACGCTCGTCGTTGCTAAGAGCAAATAATGGATTAACGAAAACGTTTACGATAATTCCTTACAAACCCATTTTTTATTCTGTAAAAAACCGTTATTTTTGCTATTGCATTTTTATTAAGCAACTATATAACAAACAACAATTTCAGAATGAAAAAAATCACTAAAGAAACCTACGTAAATTGGTATAGAAATATGCTTTTTTGGAGAAAGTTTGAAGACAAGCTTGCAGCGGTTTATATACAACAAAAAGTAAGAGGTTTTTTACACTTATATAATGGTCAAGAGGCTGTATTGGCAGGTGCCTTACATGCTATGGATTTAACAAAAGACAAAATGATTACTGCATATCGTAATCATGTTCAGCCTATTGGTATGGGAGTTGATCCGAAAAGGGTAATGGCAGAGTTGTATGGAAAAGCGACAGGAACTTCTCAAGGTTTGGGTGGATCTATGCATATTTTCTCCAAAGAATTTCGTTTTTATGGAGGTCATGGAATCGTTGGAGGTCAAATTCCTTTAGGAGCTGGACTTGCTTTTGGGGATAAATATCATAATAGTGACGCAGTTACCTTATGTTATTTCGGTGATGGTGCAGCGCGCCAAGGATCTTTACATGAAACATTCAATATGGCCATGAACTGGAAATTACCAGTGATTTTCATCTGTGAAAACAACGGTTATGCTATGGGAACTTCTGTAGAAAGAACAGCAAATCATGAGGATATTTGGAAATTAGGTTTAGGTTATGAAATGCCTTGCGGACCTGTAGATGGAATGAATCCAGTAAAAGTTGCAGAAGCAATGGATGAAGCAATTCAGCGTGCTAGAAAAGGAGAAGGACCAACATTTTTAGAGATAAAAACGTACCGATATAGAGGTCATTCAATGTCTGACGCTCAAAAGTATAGAACAAAAGACGAAGTTGAAGAATATCGTAAGCTTGATCCTATTACTCAAGTTTTAAATACAATTAAAGAAAAGGAATACGCTACAGACGAAGAAATTGAAGCAATTAAAAAAGAGGTAAAAGAATCTGTTAAAGAATGTGAGAAGTTTGCAGAAGAATCTCCTTTCCCAGATTTGAATATCCTACACGATGTAGTATACGAACAAGAAGACTATCCTTTTATAAAATAAAAAACCAACAAAACTAAGTACACATGGCAACAGTAATTAATATGCCTCGCTTAAGCGATACAATGGAAGAAGGAGTAGTTGCTTCTTGGTTAAAAAATGTTGGAGATAAAATTGAAGAAGGTGATATTTTAGCAGAAATTGAAACTGATAAAGCTACAATGGAATTTGAATCTTTTCATGAAGGAACATTACTTCATATTGGTGTTCAAGAAGGCGAAGGCGTACCTGTAGATACTTTGATCGCTATTATTGGTGAGGAAGGTGAAGATTTTTCAGAACATCTAAATAACAGTACTTCTGACGATTCTGAGGAGAAAGAAGAACCAAAACAAGAATCTACCGATAATAACGAAAATAATGATGAAGTTTCTATACCTGAAGGTGTGGAGATTGTGAATATGCCAAGGTTAAGCGATACTATGGAAGAAGGTACGGTAGCTTCTTGGTTAAAAAAAGTTGGCGACAAGGTTGAAGAAGGTGATATTTTAGCGGAAATAGAAACCGATAAAGCTACAATGGAGTTTGAATCTTTCTACGAAGGAACTTTACTCCATATTGGAATAGATGAAGGAAATAGTGCTCCGGTAGATAGTTTACTTGCTATCATTGGAAAAGAGGGCACTGATGTTTCTGCATTTGTTAAAGCTTCTAAAAACGGGAATACTAAATCAACTTCAGATAAAAAAGAAGACAAAAAAAGTGTTGCTAAAAGCGAGACTTCTGAAGCTAAAAAAGAAACTACTGAGCCTACTACAACAGAAACTGCCAATACCAAAGGAGGTCGAATTTTTGCTTCTCCACTTGCAAAGAAAATTGCAAAGGATAAAGGTATTAATCTTGCAGATATAAAAGGTTCAGGAGAAAATGGAAGAATTATTAAAAAGGATGTAGAAAATTATACTCCTTCTTCTCAAAGTACAGCTCCAGCACAAACTACAGACTCTACTACTTCAGCACCTTCAGTTGCTGCATTAACTAATTTTGCTGTTGTAGGCGAAGAGAAGACTGAAGAAGTTAAGAATTCTCAAATGCGTAAAGCTATTGCTAAAAGTTTAGGTAATTCTAAATTTTCAGCTCCTCATTTCTACTTAAATATTGAAGTAGACATGGATAATGCTATAGCTTCTCGTAAAACAATTAATGCAATCCCTGACACAAAAGTATCATTTAATGATATGATTGTAAAAGCTTGTGCAATGGCATTAAGAAAGCATCCAAACGTTAATACTTCTTGGACTGACAATACTACATTGTTCCACAATCATATTCATGTTGGAGTAGCTGTTGCAGTTGATGAAGGTCTAGTTGTACCTGTTGTAAAACATACAGATGCTATGACGCTAACACAGATCGGAGCATCCGTTCGTGATTTAGCTGGAAAAGCTAGAAGCAAAAAAATTAAGCCAAACGAAATGCAAGGAAGCACCTTTACTGTGTCTAACCTAGGTATGTTTGGTATAGAGAGCTTTACTTCTATTATTAACCAACCTAACTCTGCCATATTATCTGTGGGAGCAATTATAGAGAAACCAGTTGTTAAAAACGGACAAATCGTTGTTGGCAATACTATGATGTTAACATTAGCCTGTGATCATAGAACGGTTGATGGTGCTGTTGGAGCTCAGTTTTTACAAACTTTGAAAACATTTATTGAAAACCCTGTTACTATGTTAGTATAAGGTGATATAATATATTAAACAAAAAAACTCGAAGTTTTAGCTTCGAGTTTTTTTATGTCTTCACAGTATTCTTTTTAGAAATCAAAACGATAATTCATTTTAAATGCAACTCCCCAATTTTGCTGTTTTAAATCTTCATCTAGATTATCAGTTATAACGAAATAAACGTATGATAAAGGTTTATACTCCCATTGCAAACGACTATTTATATTAAAATTATTCTGCTGATTGTTATACTGTAAATAAGTAGTCCAGTTTAAACGATTGTTAAAGAAAATTTCCCCTGTTATTTTAGCTAAATGAAAAGTTTCTTTTCCCAATATATTTAAATTTATATGATTAATATCGTATGATCCCTCTACATTAGCGTAAGGTAATAGTTGATAATTTACGTAAACTCCACCAGAAGTTTTACTTCCATTATAGAACTTTCCTTTTTGTAAATTAAATCGGTATCTAAATCTCTGATTATTTGCAGAATTATATCCCACTTTAAAGTTATAATTATTATACTTACTTGGAGCCAATGCCAAGCCATTTTGTAAAATATCAAATCCATACTTCAAGTTTATTTTATCGTAATTAAAAACGTAATAAACTGCTGAAAAATCTTTGAAAAAGACAGCAGAATTCAGAGAGTGTGAACTCTGGATTAAACTTCCAATCTCATCGAAATATGTATTATTATTATAATTTATAAAACGTATAGAATTCAATCCTGTAGATTTTTCATAAAATCTTGTATACATACCTCCTGCAGTTGCTTGCGTATATCCTTCTCTAATAAGTTTGTCGTTTATAGCATCATAATTATATAATCTAGGCGTAAAACCTACTTCTGTAATATAGTTTTTCTCTACTTTTTTTACAGAAGTATTCCACCGCAATCCTTTTTTATTATACCATAATCCAAGATTATAGAAATTATTTTTACCCGAGATATCATTAGTATAACTCTTTCCTATATTCATTAAACTAATCCATTTACTATTATCTGATTTAAAGTTTAAATTTGCACCTACTACCCTATTATAATCATTTTTAAACTCAAAATCCTCTATTACTTGTTTATTAATAATATAACCAGTTGCTGTAAAATTTTCGTTTAACTGTTGCTCTCCAACTAAGGCTGCGTAATTTTGTGATTTTACTTCAGAATTTTCTTCTGTTTGGACATCTAAAAAACCTATTCTTGTTTTTGGTGAAACGTTACCTGATAATTTTAATCCAAAATTAATCTTCGAATTTGCTCCAATTCTTCTAGAATAAAATGGATTAACTTCATCAACTCCTAGGTTAGAAAATAAATCTGCATTTTCTAAGAAGAAGTTTCTTCTCTCTGGAAAAAATACTGAAAATCGACTTAAATTAGTCACCTGTTGATCAACATCTATCTGAGAAAAATCTGGATTTATAGTCGCATCTAACTTTAAGGAAGAGGAAACATTATATTGTGCATCCAAGCTTGGTATAAAATCTGCTTTATCTAAATTATTTTTAATCTCTTTTTGATAGTTCATCGTTATAGAAGGTACAACAGCAAATCTAGATAATGTTTTTTGAGGTAATTTTTCAATAAGAAATGGTTTAGTAAAACGAAGATCATATGTAGGATAATTTCTAGCTAAATCTGTTAAAATAGTCCAAGAATTGTTCTTTATATCTCGAACATACATTTGTATACCGAAAATTGAATTTGTACTATCGTAGTTTAATGATTTTAAAGGAATTGCTAATTCATACATTTTTCTTGTGCCTTGTTGAGAAGTTTTTGTTTCCCAAACCGCATTCCAACTAAAGTTTAAACCATAACCATTATTCGTACGCTCTATGAGCCCATCTACTTGAGTTCCCAATGCATTTACTGCAAATAGATATCCACTCTGCTTCTGATTTTGTGTGTCCAACACAATTATAAAAGCATCGCTTAATGCTATCGAAACGTCTCTTTTTAAAGAACTTACTTGTACCTTAGTTGTTGAATCTTTATAAATCGCTTGTATGAATAATTGCTCTCCGTTATGAAAAATTTTAACTTCTGTTTGATTATCTGCTAACCCAATATCGGTAGGTAATAAGTTATTAAAATTGGAAATAATCGGTAATGTTTCCCATACATTCTCTTCGAATTTACCATCTAAATCAATAGTAGTATTTAAATACGGAATTGTTGTTTGTGCCTTTAAAAATAGTGTTGTAAAAACTATTATTCCTAAGAATATTCTTCTCATCGCTCTGTGATTAGATGCTAAATTAATTTTGATTAACCTTCAGTTTTAGTTGCTGTTTTACTAATAATCTTCCAGTCGTTCTCTATTTTCTTCAGCAGAAATAAATCAACATACACCCATCCATATTCTGGATTAGAGATTTCCACTTTTGCAGTTGCTATATCTTTTGTTCTCTCAATTTTTATAATATCTCCATTACGACCATTGAACTCTCCCTTTTCTTTATTTTTAAAAAAATTACTATACTCTTCGGGTGTATAACGATTAAAGCCTTTTTTCCCTGTCAAATAAAGTGTAGCATCAGTAGTAAAAGCACTTTTTAGTAGTTGTGGGTTATTGTATGAACTTCCACTTATATAACTCTGAAGTGTTTTCTTTATCAAAAGATCATCAAGCTGCTCCTCATCTCTCTTTGAAAAAACTTTACTCACAATTTTCCAAGTACCATCAATTTTCAAAAGGCTGATGTAATCTACTACTACCTTTTTAGGATACTGTGCCTCTACTATTACAGAAGCTGCTTTTCCTGTAATACTAATTGACACTATTTTATTCTTTCTGTTCTTTTCAGATGCCTTACCAATATCGCCTTCAAATACTTTTAAGGCGTTGCATTCTTTATATCCATACTTTGATGAAACATACTTCATCATAGCGTTAGAATGAAAAGATTCAGCTAGTATTTTATAATTTTTGTTAGTGTCGCCATTTTGATAATTTTGTATCACTCTAATGATCTCTTGACGATTTGATTGCGCATTTATAAATTGAAAAAAAAAGATAAATACGATTAATAGAATTTGTTTCATTTTTAAAAATTTTGATATGCTCAAAACTCTTAATTTGATCTTTAAATCTATTGATTCATTATAATTTAGGTGTCCTACTTTATAATTCTGGAGCGTTAAAATTTAACTAAACTGCTTCTGGTACTGGGCTGGAGTTTGTCCTACTACTTTTTTAAAAACAGCATAGAAATTTGATTTTGAAGAAAACCCAGATTCAAAACCTATTGCCTCTAACGTTAATTTTTCATTCTGCTGTAGTAGTTTTTTACTTTCTTCTATTCTATAATCGTTTAAAAAAGAAGCAAAGCTTTTCCCTAAATTATCATTCAAAAGCTGTGATAATTTATGAGGTGTAATTTGAAGTTTTTTTGCCACGTCCAGTAGCTTAATATTTGTATTTTTGAACAGTTCTTCTTCTTTCATTAACACATCCAATCTTGATATCAATACTTTCGCTTCATTGTTTTGTATTTTCTTAGCTGCATATTTCTCTGGTATATCTTGAAATATTATTTCTCTATTATTCTTTGATAAAAAAAAGAAAAACAACACGTAAAATACAACTGAAAAAGTAATCGTTCCTACTAAATATAAATAAAACATTCCTACTAAATAAGCTATAAAAATAAGTAGGTTCGCTACATATACGGCCAGCAACCAGATTTCAGCAGTAGATGTATTTTTCTGTACTATAAATTTTTGGATTATATCTTTGATTAATATTAATGAAGCTAACAAGTAAGCTCCCCATATTATATAGATGAAATATCCAAAATAATGATTCCACAAGAAGTGATTATATTTATAAGGATAAAGAGCTCCTAAAACTATAATAAACGCCGTAAGTATGCTAAAATGTAATTTCCAAGTGTTAGGTGTTTCTTTTATATTCTGGATTGAAGATTTCAAATAATAATATAATGAAATACCGATAAGAGAACAGGCTGACAACCCTATTTGAATAAGCCAAAAATTACGTTCTTCTCTTTCCGTAAAAATTACATAAACAGATTTTCCTATGCGTACGCTTAGAAAAAACACCAATAGTCCAAATAATAAGTTTTGAGTTCGTTTTTGTTTACTGAAAAACATAAAATACAAGCTCACTAAAAACCCATTAAAAACACCTATGGAACATATTAAGAAAAGTATAGGATTACTGAAATGCATTAACTAAATACTTATTGTTGGCCTAAAAGTAAAAAATTATAGCTACGTCTTTCAATCAAAACATAAATCAATGTTAGAAAATTATTCTATCTAAAATTTCCATTCATCACTTACTCAATTTTTCTTGTTTTGCTAAGTAACCAAAAGTCAGCTAATACTAAAGCTGTAAGTGCTTCTACAACAGGAACTGCTCTAGGAACAACACAAGGATCGTGTCTTCCTTTACCGTGGATTTCTGTTGCCTCTCCATCAGAATTAATGGTTGCTTGATTCTGCATAATAGTTGCTACTGGCTTAAAAGCTACCCTAAAATAAATATCCATTCCGTTAGCAATACCTCCTTGAATTCCTCCTGACAAATTTGATTGTGTTGTACCATCTGGATTAAATATATCATTATGCTCAGAACCTTGCATTTTTGCGCCACAAAAACCACTTCCAAACTCAAAACCTTTTACTGCATTAATTGAAAGCATTGCTTTACCCAATTCTGCATGTAATTTATTAAAAATAGGTTCTCCAAGACCTACAGGAACATTCTTAGCAACACAAGTAATAGTTCCTCCTATGGTATCTCCTGCTTTTTTTATTTCTTTAATCTTCTGTATCATTCGTTCAGCTGATGACTCATCTGGACAACGAACGATAGTATTTTCAGTTTTTGAAAAATCTAAATCTTGATAAGGTTTGTCTATAAAAATATCACCTACAGATGATGTAAAAGCGTCTATGTGTATGTGTGAGATTAACTGTTTAGCCAAGGCACCAGCAACAACCCAATTTGCTGTTTCTCTAGCTGAACTTCTACCTCCTCCTCTATAATCTCTTATACCATATTTTTTATCATAAGTATAATCTGCGTGTGAAGGTCTGTAAATATTTGTATTATGACTATAATCCTTACTCTTCTGATTGGTGTTTTTAATTACAAATCCAATCGAAGTTCCTGTTGATTTTCCTTCAAAGATTCCTGATAAAAACTCAACCGTGTCTGGTTCTTTACGTTGTGTAACAATTTTGGATTGTCCTGG
>JAHDDQ010000110.1 GCA_020629275.1 Tenacibaculum sp.
TTCTTAATGAAAATACCGCTATTAATATTTTAGAATGGATTGAAAACGAATTAAAATAACTGTAAAATTTAAGATATGGCAAAGTACGCATATGAAGAGGCAGAAAGGATTTTAAACTCACCTGTTACAGGTCATCCAAGTAGGTATTTAGAAGAAAGAGTTATTCGTTTAGAAAAAGCTCTTAGAGAAGTAATAGAAGAATCAAAAACAACAGGTTGCCGTTGTTAATTAATCTGTAGATTTTGAAGATACTAAACCTATATGCAGGAATTGGAGGGAATCGCAAATTGTGGGGAACTGAACATGAGGTCACAGCAATTGAATTTGATGCAGTAACAGCAGAAATATATAGTAACTATTTTCCTAATGATAATGTTATTGTTACTGATGCTCATGAGTTTCTCCTGGATAATTATAAAGAATTTGATTTTATTTGGAGTTCTCCACCTTGTCCAACTCATTCTGACATTCGCCGGTGTGGAGTTCACTCAGGACAATACAATGCTTTATATCCTGAAATGGGATTATATCAAGAGATAATTCTTTTACAGAATTTTGCGCTTAAAAGAACTAAATGGGTTATAGAAAATGTTATGCCTTATTATGATCCATTGATACAGGCAACGAAGAAATTACACAGGCATTTATACTGGTCCAATTTTACGATAGGTAATTATGAAGTTGATAAAAAAGAACGTACTCATAATAAAATTACTGGAAATTCAACAGTCTACGGTTTCAATGTTAGTAAAACGAAAATTAAAAACAAGCGAAAAGCACTTAGAAATATGGTTGACCCCAAGTTAGGAAAATTCATTTTGAATTGTGCTACCGGCATAAGAGAAAAACAAATTATTAACCAAGTCGATATTTTCGACGTATTAGAAAAACTGTAATTAAAGGAATATGAAGTTTTTTGTACAAAAATTATTAAATGACTTAAAATTAATATTAGCAATTTTACTAGTTATTAATTACTACTATTTATTGTTATGGTTAGAAATAGATTTTTTAGCAATACTTCCAGTTGGTGTAATTGGAGGTTTCTATTTAGGAACATCATTAGTAGATATTAAAAGAAGAAGAATTAAAAAAGAGTAGTAGTTGAATTAGGTAAGCAAAACGCAAGAATAAACGCAAAAAACGCAATAAAATGAGAAATTTTTTAGCTGAGAATAAGAATCGCAAACAAAACGCCAAAAAAAGAGGGCTAGAATACACATTAAAACCCTTGTCTTTAATCAAAATTTACAATCAACAAAGGTGTTACTATTTAAATGTACCTCTAAATGTCAAATCAGAAAAGTTTAGTTTTTTCACAAAGTTAACGTTAGATAGAAAGGACTCAAAGAAGGGATATATAAAGGATAATGTAGTGGCATGTTCTCATATGGCTAACCAGTTAAAAAACTTAATAGAAAGCGGTTTAATAACAACAAATGATATTATAGAATGTGGAAAGCGAATGAAAGAAGAATTTAAAATAAAATAAAAAACGCAAAAAACGCAATGGAGTACAGATCACAAGGATATAAAACAAAAAAATGTGGGCAAACAGTATTGTCAATGATCACAGGAAAGTCAGTTAATGAAATTTGTAAACTTTTAAACAAAGAAGAATCTACAAGTATCATTAAAGATTTAAAACCTTTTTTAGAATCCAATGGATATGATACTTCATATAAAAAAGTAAGGACTTTTGAAGATATTCCAAATAACTCAATTGTATTGTTAGAGTTTCCTGATGAAAGTTTAAATGGTCATTTTACTTTAAAGGTAGATAATGAATTTTATGATCCAAGTGTAGGAGTTATTTCTACTTATAATAAGGAAACTAGATTGCCTCATTCGTATTTAAATTTCAAAAAGAACCCACTCAAAGATTGAGTGGGAAAATTGCTATGAAAAAGAAACTTAGAACGTCTTCTAAGTAGTATCAAATCTAAAGAAAATAAAGTTAAAATCAAATAAAACAACACAAAAAAATCATGAAAATAACACAAAGAGAAAACGGGAATATTACTATCCAGGACAATCAAGATAACATAAAAGCCATCATGCCTTATATGTTTGTTTTTCCGCATCCAAGAACAGAAAACTCGATACTTATTAATGCTTCAGGAAGTGCAACTGATGAAGTAAATTCTTTTGAAGTGAGCATGGAAAAAGGAATGTTTTTAAATGGAAAGAAAATATCAAATATTGAAGTTTTATATGAGTCAATAACAAGAGTTATTAAACTAAATGGAAATCAAATTATTGATCCTAAACAAAATACTGATCCTCAAAAAGATGTTTTTGATACAATTACAGATTTTGAAACCATGTATAACTTTGCTAAAGCATTTAATACTAATAGGTCTCCAATAAAAAAAGATACTAGCGGTAAAATTATAAAAGAGGAATATCTTTTACAATTTAAAACAGTTTCAATAAGAATTGATTTAACGTATTATTTTTTAGCTGGAGAACCTGGTAAAATTTCTCATATTTTAATGCATGGTAATACAGCAAAGGTGCTTCTTCCATTAAAAACGTATCAATATGGAGCTAATAATGTGTTAACACATACGTATGAACTTCATACTTGGCAACGATAATAAATACTTTAACAACCTAAGAACACCCCTTTTTTTTAAATCATGATTACAACAATAGAAATTAATAAGATCAAACCGCTTTTGAAAAAGAACAAATTTTATAATTTTTTTATTGACCATGTCACCACTTTTGATGCAATGAAGCGAGAGATAAGTGAAATAGTAGCAGAAAACAGAAATCTTCCACTAGATCAAGCTTTAAATATTAGAATTTTTAGAATAAAAGAAGTTAAACGATTTATACTATCTAATGATTTACAGGAGTTTTTTTAGGGTGATTTAAAGTGTTTTACCTTTGTGAAGATTACTTTATCTTTTATTAGATTTTACTAGCCTTACTAGCTTGTTTTAGCTTCAAAGTAATCAATAAGATCAGATTATTATTGCCTCTCAAAAGCAATATTAATTGAGTCCAGAAGCAATAAATACATTACTATACAGACCCCTAAAATCAGGCGTTAAGTTTAAACACTTAATGCCTTTTAGTGATTGTAGTAGTGTGTTATTAGCTAATGGAGACACAAAAGTAGCCATTGAGAATATGGCTATGTGGTCTATAAAGTATAAACATCATACAAAACTCCTCGCTGAGAAAAAGTTCAAACAACATTCTTTCAATAATTTAAGCAAGGAGCTACATAGTTTCTTATATCATCATTTTCAATATAAATTGGATGGGTATGAGCAAAAACTCCGTAGCCCTGCCTGTTCTTGGTCGACTAGATCAGAAGGAATTGATTGTAAAAGCTATAGCATTTTTGCTAGTACTGTGCTTTTAAATCTTGGGGTGTCGCATTATCTACGCAGAATAATAGCTAATCAAGGCGAGGATTATAGTCATGTTTATGTTGTAGTTCCCAAAAATCAAAAAACACAAAACTTAAAAGATGGTTATTATACGATTGATGGTACAGTAAAATTTACTGAAGAAGTTGATCATTATAAAAAAGATGATGTTTTTGTTACTCCAAGATCAAATTACACACTAAATGGTGCTATAAGTGCTGCTTTATCTAATTCAGCAGGAAAAGTAATAACAGTTGTTACTGATATACTTATAAAAGGATTATTAAATGAGCTTTTTGGTTGTGATGATGCTGCTTATGAAGCTCCAATTGTACAACTAAAATTAAAAAGAGATTTATTAGAACCTCTTACAAGAAAACTAAACAATTTAGGGCATGCTATTAGTATAAACAATGCGGTACGTGTTGAGCATATATTTAATAGTGTTTTAAAAGAGGTTGATTTAGGAATTGCCCATTTAAGAAATGAAACTGCTTATTCTCAAAGAGACGAGTGTATTGCACAAACATTAGCAACAGCATTAAAATATGCTGAAAAAGTTAAAAAGGCAGTTGATATTTTTTATGTAAACTTCAAAAATAACTACTCACATTTTAATATTAGAGAGTTTCACGGAAAAGCAAACGTTAATGAGCGAACGTTATATTTTGTTGTGGAAAACAACTCTAATCCTGTTACTGGAGAATATCGGTTTATAAAAATAGAAAGAGAAAAAAATGAATATGGTATTGAGCCTGTATTTGGTTTTGAAGTCAATCATTTAAAATGGATAGCAAACAATGTTAGCTATTTGAAAAACACATATAAAGATGGTAGGGAAAAACAATACAAAAAAGAAATTACTCCTTTATTAGACAAGGCTATAAAGCTAAGAGAGAAATATGAAATAGGAGGCGAAATGCTGTATTATTTTGAACAACCAATCCAATCAAAAATGAATGATGTTTGGTTAAATTTTGATGATAAATATTCAGAGTTCTTAAAAGAAAAAGCATCTAAAAACTACCAGGCAAATGAAATTGCATTTGCTGCCTATCAGGCACGTTACACTAAAGAAATTGAAGAAGATCGTTTAGCTAAAAAACGAAAAAAAGATAAAATGCAGTTAAGTATCGGCTTGGCTGTTGCTGCTGCATTACTATTTGCTATTAACCCTGAAAAAGAATAAGAAATATGTACTACACAGTAGGAGGCTCTAGCACACTAAATGGTTGGTTTGACGGTTTTTGTCCGTCAAATGGAATTGCTGACAATTTAATACGTCAGTCAGCTGGTGTTTGGGCGCAACAAAAAGAAACAAAAGCAAAATTAGAGGCTCTTAAAAATGGCTCACAAGCTGCTGAATGGGAGAATCTAAAAAGTCAAGTAAGAAAGCTTGATGATCAGCTTAAAGATTTAAATAGAGACTTAGATAAAGAGAGAGCAATTGCATCAGCTATTGGTGTTGATATGACTGGTTTAGGCGCATGGTGTAATGGTGCTGTTTCAAAAAGAAAAAAGGCGGAAGCATCTTTAAGAGCCGCAGAAAAAGCACTTGGTATTGTAAAAGGAGCTATGACAACCTTACAAAACCAACAAACACTAGGAATCAAAGAAGCCTCAGTAGTAATCAAGGAGAATAACAGCAAGATTGAAGCTGTTAAAAACGAGATTAGGAAAGTACAAACCAAAATAGAGGTTTACAAGGCTAAAAGAGATCATGAGCAAAAAGAATTAGCTAATACTACAGAGTCAAAAAAAGTTGCTGGTAAATCTGATTTGATGGGAAAAGTAAAAGAAAATGCTCCTATAATTATTGCTGGAATTGCCGTATTAACAGCAGGATACTTCTATGTAAAGAAAAATAAAAAAAGTAATAAAAAGGCTACACCTAAAGCTGTAGTAGCTTAAAAAATTTCGCTATGAATTATAAGAAACGTTTAATGTTAGAATCTGCATCAACTGGAACAAATACTGTTTTAGCTGGCGGTTTTAACGGAGGAACTGGAATCTCAATAGATATTCCTGATTTCAATTTTAACAACTCAACTGGTACAGGATCAAATACAAGTACATCTACAAGTGCAGGAGGTGGATTTTTTAGTGGTTTTAATCTTAATGGATTATTAAATACCCTGTTAAAAGGAGGTATGACTTGGGCGCAGATTGAAGCTGCAAAAAACGGTAAAGATGTGTACGTGCAAGGCTCTGGAGGAAATAAAGAAAACATTACTCCAATGCTTATTTCTAAGTTTAATGAACAGGCAGCTGCTCAACAAAAAACTACTACGGAAATATTAAAAACTATGCAGGCTCAAATGTCTCTTAACAATGCTAATACTCCAGTTAAAAAAGATAATACTCTAAAGTACGTAGGTATCGGTGTTGGTATTTTGGTATTACTAGGAGGTGGTATTTTTTTAATTAATAATAACAAAAAGAAAAGTAAATAAATTATGAAAAAGAAAGCGATTGAACAAACATTAGTTAGAGCTTCAGCACTAACAGTTGGTGCAGCAACTTCTCGTGTAGTAGCAGATAAGTTGCCAATAAAAAACAAGCATTTAAAGCGTGGAGCTTTGGTCTTATCAGGTCTTTTAGGAGCTGCCTTTATAGAGCGAGATTCTACTAGTAAAGCTTTTGTACAAGATATGGCTGAAGGTGTAGTGGCTACACAAGCTGCTTATTGGATTAAAGATGTAATAGGAGAAAAAATGAAAGAAAATCATCTTGTAACTACTGCTTTAGGAAATCCAGTAGGTAACTATAATAACCCTGTACAGTTCCGAATGGGGTATGCAAATGTAAATCAAGAAATGGATACAATTGATACTTCTTATCAAGATGTAACATTCGAAATGTAAAATTTTATTCACACAAAAATTAAAAATAAAAAAGAAGATGAATTATTTATTAAACAAAGAAGGATTATTAAGAGCAATGACGTTTTTCAAACAAAGAAATGATGAAAAAGCTATTTTTTCTAGTGGAGATCAAATCAAACCAATTCCGTCAGAACTTTATGTAAACAAAGAAGTT
The DNA here is from genome assembly GCA_020629275.1 of Tenacibaculum sp. Lineage (GTDB taxonomy): Bacteria > Bacteroidota > Bacteroidia > Flavobacteriales > Flavobacteriaceae > Polaribacter. Next base: position 6,426 of record JAHDDQ010000110.1, read on the forward strand.
AAAGTTGGAGGAGGTAAAGTTTCTTTATTAATTGGATCAAGTGACAATGAAATTGGAGTTACCAATTTTGATGGGAATAAGTTAGACGATGGAAGGGCTTTTGCTGTTGATGGTATCAGTTTTAAATTAGGAATAGCTAAATCAGGTACAAAACCTTACAACGTAGATTTTGCAACTGGAGTTACTAAAGCTCAAAAGGCAGCTTTCCAATTTGCTAACATTGTATTAAAGCAAAATAATGAAATCTTAGTTAGGTTACCTATTTCTTCCATTGAAAACGGAAAGCAAGAGTTTGGTGAGTATAGAGATTTAGATTTAACTTTAATTACTCCTAGAACAAAAGTAGAAATTGAAATTGAATTTCCTGATGAAGTAGAAGCTCCTACTTTGACACCTGGTAACTCTATTTTCGTTTCGACTGTTTTTAGAGGTTACGAGTCGTACCAAAGAAGATAACAACAACTTTCCTATTAACAAACCTTACGCTTTAAGGGCGTAAGGTTTTTAATCCAATTCACATGTTAAGAGTATATCATAGAGTAAAAATCAATACAGCACTTTTAGATTTAGAAAACTTTACCCCTAAAAATCCTGCTAGTCCATTTTCTGAATTTTTAAAAAGCAATACTAAAACTACGTTGCCAGCAGGAAATGTTGTTGGGGTAACCTTTAACGAATATCCACAAGATACACCAGTAGTTCCTAGTCAACCACCAACAGGAGGAACACAACACTTAGCTCCACCAACAGTAATGGCTAGCTGGTCACAAACTGATATTAGAATGTTAGATTCTCAAAACAGAGAAATAACCACAGAAACTGATATAAGCGATTATCGTCATAAATCAGGTGGTCATGTAGATGGTTTTAAGAATATTGACATGAAAAACGATGCAGATGCAGTAATCAGAATAGAGTGGGAAACTATCGGGAAAAAGCCTATTTGTGGGGAATTTGTTTTTATGATTGAGCAAGATGATTGCGAATGTAGTTAGTTATGAAAAAAGCATTATTAGTAACAGCTTTCCACGATGATAATTTTGAAGTAAATATTTCAAAATTGCCTGACTGCAAAAATGGGGTGTATCAAATTGAAGTATTTGTACCTAAGGATAGTATGCCTTTGTTCAATAAAGATGGTTCAAATCAATATATCCGAGAAGATATTAGCTCTTTTAAAATAGAGTCAACGGTTCCGATAACCGATGGGATTTTAAGATTCGATTTTAAAGAACGTAGTAATTCACTAACAAGAAACTCAAAAAAACAAGCAATAGTAAGGTATTTGTATTGCGCAGTATGTAATGAATAACAGCTTATCAAAAATATTATCAGATCATTTACAAGCAGAAAACAATAATGCTGTAAGAGTACAAAATGAGAGCTCTCGATTATCAAAAGGAGCAGGGGCAATCAATAAGTTTGCTTTTACTCTTCAAGATGTTATTCACAAGTTTGGTAGTGTAGATAATCTTTTAGATGAGTTACCTGGTAAGGGTTTTACTTCAGGTGTGAAATTTACTTTGGTTAAAATTTATTCCAAGAATAATAAAAGTACTTCTCATACACTTCAAGAAATAACAAAGGATTTAACGGAAAAAGCAATGAAAGATACCCCAATCACATCTAGTCCACAACAGCACCAACAGCAAAACTTTACACAACCAAACTACCCTAATTTTGGTTTAGGGAATGTTTTAGGCGCACCTGAATTAATTAATAATAGAGGCTAAAAGAAGTAAAGATTATCAAAAAAGAGCTGAACAGGCAGAAGAAAAATTAAAAGATGCTAATTCAGAGAATAGGATTTTAAAAGAAAAATTAGCTGCTTTAGAAATCAAATTGGCAACAGTTAAAGACAGATCAGATTTAGAAAGAGAAAGAGATAAACTTGATCGTAAAGGCTTTTTAGAAACTGAAGCAGGAAATACAATGATGGAAACTTTAGGAAAAATAATTCCTAAAGTAATAGAATCAGTTACTCAGCCAAATGGAACGATGCAACAAGCACCACAAGTTTTAGGGAATCCAGGTGTTGAAGTTTCTGAGATAAAAAGTATGGTTATTGAAAAAATCCAGTCTCAAACTTTTAGTGATGATCAAACAGACTTAATCAATTATATACTTGATAATTGGGAGCAAAAGTTTATAGAAGGAATTATGAATTTAATTAATAAAAGAGAATAAAATGCCAATTAAAACAAAAGAAGAAGCTTTAGAAAAATTAAGTAACCTAGAACCTAAGGTATTAATGCGCATGGCTGATTTATCTGATAATAAAAACGCTATTAAATACTTCAAATGCCCACTTAAATACGCTATGGTAAAAGGCTATTTGAACAAATAAGAGTTGCTATGAAAAAGAAAACAAGTTTGTCGAAAAAAGTAGGGGAAATTGCTACCAAAAAGAATGTGAAAAAGACACTAAAAAAAGCGAATGATGCCAGTAATTTTATTATTGAAAACAAAAATACGTTTCTTATTGTTGGAGGACTAGTTTTAGGTTTTTTAGTTATTAGACAAGTTAAAAAAGGTATTTCATCAGTTGGAGAAGTTTTTAAATCTGATGAAGTTGATTTTATAAAACCTGAAATTAATCCTTCAATAAAAAACTTAACAATCACAAGTGATCAGGCAGTAAACCTTGCTAAATCTCTACTTGATGCTTTTAATCACACAACGTTTATTGGTTCTCGTGCTACTGATGAAGTAAAAGTAAAAGAAACTTTTGAGCAAATAAAAACAGGAGATGATTTTAAACTGGTTTATAATGCTTTTGGAGAAAGAAAAAGATTTGGAGGTGGTACACCTACATTTTATTTAGATAAAAAAGTTGCTGATGCTTACGATTTAATTTACTGGTTAAAAGAAGAACTTGATTCTTATTGGGATAAAGAGGTTTATGACTTAGTAAAAGAAAGAGTAACCAGCGCAGGATTAATATTTTAAAAAAGAAAAAGAAAATGAGTAACCCAATTTTAGGACTAGCGTGTCCTGGTCCACAAATCAAGACTACTTTTAGTCCAAAAGAAAAACAATGTGGTTGTCAAACTATGCAACCTACTAAACATGCACCGATAAAATATGGTGATCCTATCAATACCCTTGATGACTATGGTTCATTAATCATTGATAGTATAACTAGAGATGCTTTTGATACCCAAGTACATATTTTAAACTTGAATAACGGTCAGGGAGCAGTAACAGGGGCTAATGGTCAATTTGTTATAAAAGCCTTGCCTACTGATCAGTTAAAGATTACACATGTAGGCTATGGAGAAGTAATTGTTACTGCTTCTGATTTAACGGATAAAGTTGTTTTAAATGAAGCTTCTGAAAACTTAGATGAAGTAGTAATTGGCTCAAAAAGTAAGAATGGCGGACTTGTTTTATTAGGATTGGCTGCTGTTTTTGCAGTGGTCTATGCAAGCTCAGATGATGATAAAAAATCAAGCTAATGCTTATAGATTTTTTACTAAACAACTGGGAAACGATCGCCAAGATGGTGGGTGCTGCTTTTCTTTTTCTGCTAGGGCGAAAATCAAGAAAAGTTAATTATAAAGAAGCTGAGTTTTTAGCATATATGAAAAAGTTAGAAACCTATGAGCTTGAATTTTCTTTGAAAACAGACATGCTAGAAAGTCTTAAAAAAGATTATGAATCACGTTATGTAATGATGGAAAAAAATTTAGCAAAAGCTGTTACTCAAAATCACAAGTTAGAATCAATTATCAAGTCTCTTGAAAATACAATTGCACAATATGAACAAAAATTTGGAACTCTTGAAAGCACTTAAAATCTTCCTTTATACTATCCTTGTTATTTTAGTTTTTACGGCTTGTGCTTCCTCAAAGCACAAGCTTGTAAAAACATCAAATATCCAAAAAGATACGCTTATAACTAAAAAGGAAAGCATTGAAATTAAAACCATAAATCAACCAATTAGTGATTATGTGTTTATTCCTCTTGAAACTGGAAACCCTAAAATTGATAGTGTACTAAGTAAACGGCTTTCTAATTTTAAAACCTATAAGAAAAGTGGAAATAATAGCTATAAAATTACCTATAAAAAGCAACGAAAAGGTTTTGCTATAACCAGTAAAGTTGGGGGAACTGAAAATTCCCTGGTTAAAAAAAATGATACTTTAAAAAAGATTGAAAATAAGAAGGTAGCTACTAAGCAAACAACGGTAATAGTTAAGCATAGAGTGCCTTTTTGGCTATGGATTGCTTTTTTAATCATTATAGCTACAGTATATGTTTTATCTAAATTTAGAATACTATAACCATGAAAACAAAATCACTTGTGTTTTTAGGGGCTAGCATTGCTGTAGTTTCTTTAGCTATAATTGGCATTAACAAAAAAGAAGAGATAGAACGAATAGTAAGCCTATTACAATTCAAACTAGTAAGCATTAAGAACTTTAAATTCTCTTTAAAACAGTTCTCAATGGATTTAGGTATTAGAGCTGTTAACCCATCGAGTGAGGATTTAAGTATAAATACAGGATTTGTGAAAGCGAAAGTAATTCGAGTGTATGAAAAAAAAACTGGAAAATTACTCGCTTTTTCAAACCTTGATACTTCTAAAATTGAGCTTCCTAGTGGTGGTTTTTATGACCTTCCTTCCATATACGTTGAAATTCCTTCTTTAACTGGCGCACAGTATTTATTAAATGAATTATCGGGTAAAGACAAAAAAGACTTAATAGATAAATTTTCCTTTGAATTAGATATTTCAGCATTAGGAAATACAACTACAATTAAATTTTAAAAAGAAAAAGAAAATGGCAAGCTATGACAAATTTAAGTTTTCAATAGAGCAAGCTGAAGGCGGTTATCAAAACTTTGTTGAAGATAAAGGGAATTTTAATTCCAAAAGAGAAAGAGTAGGAACAAATCACGGTATTTCTGCAAGGTTTTACGAGCAGATTATTGGTTTTCCTCCTAGTGTAGAAGATATGCAAGCAATTACTAAAAATGAAGCGCATATACTCTTTAAAAATGAGTTTTGGGATAAGGTAAAAGCAGATGAAATACAAAGTCAACCAGTAGCCGAAACAATTGTAGATCATGCAATCAATGCAGGAACTGGAGCAGCTGGAAAAATTGTTCAAGAAACTTTAAATAAATATTTCGGTAAAAGTTTAAGGGTAGATCGCAGTATTGGAAGTAAAACAGTTCAAGCAATTAATTCGGTAGAACCTACTTTATTATTTGAAAAAATTTCAATCGCTCGTTTAGAAGATTACCAGGAAAAACCAACCTATAAAAGATTTGGGCATGCTTGGAGAACTAGAGTGTATGATCTAGCTAAGAAGTTCGGAGTAGAAATTAAAAAAAAAAGACAACGCTACTAGTTATTGGAGTTTTAGGTGCTTCGATTGCAGGATTTTTTATCTATAATAAATATAAAAATTAATGATTACAACAAGTAAATTTCAAGAATTACACAACAAAGAAGTTGAAAGAAGTTTCTTAATAAAACTATTACAAGAAGCTAAGAAAGAGAATAACACTAATGTTGTGTATCGGGTTTCTAAAATATTAAACCAAAACCCTAACGATCTTGTTTTTACGTTACAAATCAAACAATACAAGAAAGCTTCAGTCAACAATCCTAGCTTGGCTGAAGCTTTAACTGCTAAAGGAACTTTAAAAAAAGGGTGGAGCTTTAAAAATGGATCAGTAGTTAAAACCACTAATTCATTGCACGCTAAAAGCGACGAACAATTTATAACTCCTGATGTTTTAGCAGGATTAGAGTATATCGAGGCAGATGATCAAGAACTTAAAACAGCCCTTGGAAAAGCGGTAACTCCTA